>JBCNVF010000023.1 GCA_039630355.1 Brevinematia bacterium | reverse complement strand
GGCCAGAGGTTATCAAAGTCTTTTTGTCATAGTTCCATATCATCTTACTTTTTTGAGTATCATATCAGAGGAAGCTTTTGAGAATAAAGCTAATCACTTAAGCTTACTATGAGGTTTGCTCCTTGATTTTTGGTTTTAATTGAAGTTTGACTACCTAAGTAGCTTTAGATCTCTAACCAAGAGGTTGAATATGTCATTAAACAGTATGAAAATAATCAGGGTAACTATTGCTATAAATCCAATTGTCTCAATAACTGTTATCACTGAAGGGCTTGGTTTTCTACGAATGATTGCCTCAAATGAGGAAAGGACTATGTGCCATCCATCAAGTCCGGGAAAAGGAATAAGATTGAATATACCTATAGCCATGCTTATTATAGCAACTATAATAAGGATATTCTGAATTGCTATTTGATTCTCAATTGCACTGCTTAGGAAGTATGTTATCCTTATAGGACCTGCAATTGAGGACTGGAAATCTATTTTGCCACTGAGTAGTAGTTGCATTCCCTTTATGACTTCAACAAGCTTTTCGTTAGCAAGTAGGAATCCTTCTGCAAAAGCGATGATAGGGTTACCTTCCTTTCTTTCGCTGACAACGATTTCATCTTCAAAGACTTTTGGTGAGATTCCTATCACATACCTTTTGGACTTTTTGTCAAACTCGGGTGTGACTTTGAAGGTTAGTTTTGAGTTTTCTCTTTTGACAACTATAGTAAGTTCTTTTCCCCCAGATTCATATATTATCTCACTGAGTTCATTGAAAAACTGCACTTTTTTACCATTTACTGATACTACTTCATCTCCTTCTCTTAGTCCTACCTTTTCTGCAGGGAAGCCTTTGGTTAGACTTCCTATCACAGGCCTAGCAGCGAATGATATACCTAGTCCTCCTTCGTTGTTTATGTAGTTTTTGGGAATGTAGACTTTGGTTGTGAATTCTTTTTCACCCCTTAAAAAAGTTATTTCAACATTCTGATCCATCTTGTAAACTAGCACTGCATTTATTTCTTGGAATGTTTTTACCTCCTTGCCGTTTATTTTTTTTACGATGTCTCCTGACTTCACACCAGCTAAGGCGAAGTAATTTATGCCTTTTGAAGTGTCAATGTAGATTCTGGGGAGGACTCCTACGCTTTTGAAGCCTATCATGAGTATAGCACTTATCAGGATTACAGCGAATAAATAATTGAAGAAAGGGCCTGCTAGGGATATGAGGATTCTATTGATTGGTTTTGTGCCGTAGAAGGTATTCTCAGAAGCAAGATTTAGATCTGATGGGCTATCCCCCTTCATTTTCACATACCCTCCAAAGGGTATAGCACTTATTCTAAAGTCAACATTTCCGATCTTTTTACCACAAATCTTAGGTCCCATACCTATGGAAAAAACTTCAACATCTACCTTTCTCCATCTAGCTACCAGAAAGTGACCGATCTCATGAACAAGAACTATGATTCCCAAGAAGAGGATACCTAGCAGAATGGATATTATTGTCATTACACTACCTCTCTAAAATATGATAAACCATTGTGGATGAGGCTTTCTAGCTAAATTTGCGGTTTAGCTATAAGGGGCTTATGCTTTTAAGCACAGACGGAACTGTATATTGGTATTAGGTAGGACGTTGTTTTTAGAAATTACTCAGCTAAAGCAATCTTTCTTACAGACTCTAGTTCCCTTACCCTAAATTTTCCTAAATCCTCACCGAGTGTCTTAAGACTTTGAACTATCTCTGGTAATCTTTCACTTGCTCTACTCAATACTTCAACTGTGCTAGTCATCACGCTATACAGATTACTAAACTTATCATTTAGGTTGCTTGTTGCATCGTTTACTTCGCCTACTGCTTTTACTACTTCTTCCATGCCAGTTTTGCCTTCCTCCATTGCTACTCTTATACTTTCGCTATGGTTTGTGAGATTACCTACTGTGCTCATAACCATTTTATTGGTTTTCTCTACCTCAAACATGCTGGTGTTTATTTCTTCTACAAACATGCTTATTTCCTTAACCCTCTCGGCTATTCTTACAAATTTCTCACCATTCTCTTCTACTCTTTCCATACTTTCCTTAATTCTACCTATCACATCTCTAACTATCTTTTCTACTTCTACTGCTTTCTTTCTGCTATCTTCCGCAAGACTTCCCATTTCTCCTGCTACAACTGCAAATCCCCTACCTGCCTCACCAGCATGTGCTGCTTCTATTCCTGCATTCATTGACAATACCTCTATCCTATCGCTTATCTCCTTTATCACGTTCACTACTTCTAAGATATTCTTCAAGGATATATCTACATCTCTCACCTCTTCAACATTCTTTCTAACGCTTGCACTGCTCTTTAGTGCTTCATCACGAAGTGATGAGAGTAATTCGTTTGCTTTTTCTATCCTTTTGCCTATGTTGCTTACCGTCATTATCGTTTCTTCTATCATACTAGTTATTTCCTCTATCATTGTATACTGTCTACCAATGTTGTTTTTTATGCTCTCAAACGATCTTAGCATCTCCTCCACAGTTGTTCCAACCTCACCTGTCATAGCATTAATCTCTTCTATCATCTGCCTAACTTCACTCTGATCCATTATAACCTCTTTTACCTTTACAACCTCACTCTCAAGTTCAAGCAAAACCTGTGTTTCTTCCTCAATATCCTTGAAGGTTTTCTTACTCTTCCTAACAATTCCCTCAATAGCATCAAGAAATTCATTTATGTTATCAGCAACTTCTTTTACTTCTCTTATTTTAACATCTAATTCTATCCTATATGACAAGTCTCCACCTTTCTTGCCAAGATCTGCCACCCGTTGACTTAGGCTTGTTATTCTCCGCAATATTCTATTGTTTACAAGTATCACCAAAACAATAATTGAGAGCACAATAGGTAGGGAAGATAATAGGGATAACTCAATTTCTCTCATTGGGAAAATATAAGTCAAAGGAAAAATGATAATCTGTTCATGAATAAAGCTTACATACTCATTCCTTATTAAAAAAGCAATCTCGCTTCCAAAGACTTCGTACGTAACCCCCGTTTTATCTTTTAATCTAGCGCTTAAGTTTTCATACACCTTATCTAAACTTGATTGGGGTGTATATTCTAACGCTCTTACTAGGATACCTTTGTCGCTGAAATAGTTTTCACTTTTGCTTGTTACTTTAACGCCGTGAAACAAAGATGATTTACCAAAAATGCTCTTAAGGAACTTGTTGTTAAACACTCCCGGAAGAATTCTTCCACCAATTACTCCTTTGTCAAGTATGTAGAAGTAGACAAACCCCCTTTTAGTAGAAGAGAAAAATACGTCCTTCCTTGTTTTTTTATCTTTCATTCTACTTGTTAGGGTAAAGGTTAAATCTAGATCTTCTGAGAATGCTGGATCCTTGGAGTGAAATTTCTGTCCATCGTAGTAAAAGCAGGAAAGGAGAAAACCTCCATTCTCGCTCTTTACTATACTGTAGGCGTCGTCTTTTTGGTATAAACTCTTCTCAATAACTTCTTTGAAGAACTTGTATTCATCAACTTTGTTTTGAAGTATATAGTCACCATATGCCTCTATTGTGCTAACCATTCTACCAAACAGATCTTCTTTAGCGCCTTCGTTTATGGAGGCAATAACCTTCTCTAAATGCTGGTTGAAGTTTGAATAGACAGTACTAAGGGTGAGATTGATAACTAGAAACACCAAAGCGAAAATTATTAGTCCCAATATTATAGCAATTTTTGTAGTAAAGCCTATCTTGAGCTTATCCATATATACCTCCACAGTTAAATTATAAACTTGAGGTTAGGAAATTCACTAATACCGAAGAGTCAAAGTTTGTAAGGAAGGTTCGTAGTGAATTATGAGATTGGTGTGTGAGTTTGTGACGGTAGATAGTAACTAAAAAATGATGATACAGAAACCAAGTTAGCTTTTGCTTTAGACATACTTTTGGCTTAGTTTTTTGGGAATGGAGTGGAAATAGGGATGAACCCTTTGTTTAACGGTAGTGGATAGTTTTCGGAGAGCTGAATTTTGTGAAGGTATATGGTGTGCTTGAATTTGTGTTGATTTGAAATAATTACACTTTTGATTTAAAATAACATTTGCTTTTTAGGAAAGGGTAGATATGACATATTTTCCTGAGGAGTATGGAGTGATAGTTGTAGGTGGTGGGCATGCAGGGATTGAGGCATCTCTTGCGAGTGCTAGAATGGGAGTCCCTACACTTTTGGTAACATTGAATATAGAGACAATTGGTCAGATGTCCTGCAATCCGTCAATAGGTGGAACTGCGAAAGGACACCTTGTTAGGGAAATTGATGCCTTAGGTGGTGAGATGGGAAGAGCGTCGGATTACAATGGTATACAGTTTAGGGTTCTCAATGATTCTCGTGGTCCTGCTGTCAAATCTTCAAGAGCACAGATTGATAAGTATCAGTACCGTGACTATATGAGAAAAGTATTGTTTTCACAGCCTAATCTTACTGTTAAGCAAGGTAGTGTCAAAAAACTTTTGCTTGACGGGAGAAAGGTTATAGGAATTGAGACAGTGTTTGGGGAAACCATCTATGGTAAGGCTGTTGTAATAACTCCTGGAACTTTTATGAGAGGGATGTTGTTCGTTGGTAAGTCTACAATTCCAGGTGGTAGGATGGGAGAGAATCCTGTAAGTGAACTTTCCGAGCAATTCATCTCCTTAGGATTTAGGGTAGGCAGGTTTAAAACAGGAACTCCACCAAGACTTGACGGTAAAAGCATTAATTTTTCGGTTATGGAAATCCAGAAAACAGATCCCAACTTCAAGCCTTTCTCAATGTGGACCGACAGAACCAAATTCCCTATCCAGCCTCAGAGAGAGGTATATATAACCTTTACTAACCAGAGAACCCATGAAGTTATAAGGAATAACCTGCATACATCACCATTATACAGTGGGATGATAAAAGGCACAGGAGTTAGATACTGTCCATCAATTGAGGATAAAGTTGTTAAATTTCCACACAGAGACAGACACCATGTGTTTATAGAGCCAGAAAGCCTAATGTTTGATGAGTGGTATCCAAATGGCATCTCTACAAGCTTATCTTTTGATACACAGCTAAATTTTGTCAGAACCATAAATGGTTTGGAAAACGTTAGAATTGTCAGATATGGGTATGCGGTAGAACACGACTATGTTGACCCTACACAACTCTATCCAACGCTTGAGACTAAACTAGTTGAGAACCTCTTCCTAGCAGGGCAAATAAACGGAACAACAGGATATGAGGAAGCAGCATCACAGGGAATAGTTGCTGGTATAAACGCAGCACTTAAGGTTATGGGTAAAGCACCAATAACATTAAGCAGAACAGAAAGTTACATAGGAGTTCTCATTGATGACTTGACCACAAAAGGCACAAACGAACCTTACAGGATGTTTACCTCTAGAGCGGAGTATAGGTTACTTCTTAGAGAAGATAATGCAATATTCAGGCTTTCAAGAATAGGGTATAAGATTGGATTATTGCCTAAACATATGTGGGAGAATGTTGAATATAAACTTACAATGGTCAAGAATCTTCTGGAAACACTGTCAAAAGAGTATATAACCCCGACGAAGGAAAACAACGACAAACTCGTAAGCTTAGGACTACAACCTATCAATAAGGCAATATCTCTTGAAGAACTACTCAGAAGAAATGGAACTAGGTGGGAACATCTTTATGAGTTCTCAGACAATATTCCTTACAACTTACCAGATGATATAATAGAACACTTGCAAATAGAAATTAAATATAGAGGTTACATTGACAGAGAAATGAGGGCAGTTAAGAAGCTTTCAAAGCTTGAGAACGTGAAGATACCAGAAAACTTTAACTATGGGGAAGTGAAGTCTCTTTCAAAAGAAGTAATAGAGAAGCTTACAAAGTTTAAGCCTTATAATCTTGCTCAGGCATCTAGAATCTCAGGAATTACCCCCACAGCAATACTCGCTATAATGACCCACCTTGAAAAGCAAAAGAGTTCCACTACATTTAAAAGCATGGAAGAAAATCTTCCAAGCACCTAGCTCTAAGAGTTGCCTAGGCTTGTTTTCTAAGCTTACTCTTTTCTAGAGATCTGAGTTTCTTTTATCATAGTAAATCTAGAGTTCTATCTAAATGCCAGTTCCAATTCTCGGCTTATTCACCAGTGCTTGTTTACGATTTTTTATCCTCTTCAAGAAGAAAGTGTATTACTTCAGCCCACCTTTTATATATTTCACTAAGCCTCTTTGGGTAATTTGCTTTCTTGTAGTAGAAAAAGGCTTTAAAAAACTTCTTTTCTTGATAAAAGTAGTGATCTCCAACTCTTACAAGTCCATCCTTGTAATCCGTTGCAAGAAATATCTTTCCTGCTTCTTCTATTTTACCTTCGTTGAAGAGTTGATTACCTTTTCTTATAAGTTCCACTCTCTCCTTATCTGTCATAGTTAAACTGCCTTGATTTCTGTAAGTTTTCTTACATCTACCACTATGTAAAGCTCTGTTCCTTTCCTAATAACTGAACTTATGTATTCACTACTCACTTCTCCCAACTCTTGTGAAGAGGAGATTTCACTTTCGCTTACATCAATAACCCCTTCTATTGTATCAACCTTAAGGCCATACCTGTGGGAATCAACACTGATAATCACTAAATAGGATTTGCCTTTACTTTCCTCCGTTATACCAAACTTTTTCCTTATGTTTATCACAGGAAGTATTTCTCCTCTGATCTCAACAATACCTTCAATGAATTCATGAGAGTGAGGTATTTCAAGATAGGGTAGCATAGGCATAACTTCTTCAGCGTAACGGATATCCACAGCATATTTCTGGTTGAACACGGAGAAAGTTACAAATTTCACATTAGAAATATAACTAATTTACCGAGGAGATTTCAATCTCAAACTTTTCTGTGGTAGAGTATTGCGATCAGATGTTGTAATCTCTGTCAAGGTTGGATGAATACTTTTTAAGGCCAAAAGGATGAGGAGGGAATTTAGAGATCGTTTGCCTGCTTGGTGGAAATGGATTCTGTTGATTCTACACTAATAAAGTCTAAGATTCATAGTTAGGTGTGGTTTTTTCTTGCAGTCCCTATCGGGACTGGGTGAATACTTTTCCTAATAAACATCTGAAGGTTTAGTGTAAAGTGAGATTTGTGACTGACGAATATTTGAAGAAAATAAGTGGGCAAAAGTCAATTCTGCTTATTTGTCCAGTGGAGATTGAAATCTATTGGGTTCTAGACGTAAAAGCTAGAAAAAAATGAAAATTGTACGATATAATATACTATGAGGGGACAAGTAATGGATATTTACATAATGGGTAACAAGATAGACTATACTATAGAGCATGAAAGAACTGTGAAAGATGTTATTGATAGCATCTCAGAGATAGTAAATGGGTATGGACACTCAATCACAGAACTCAGAGTTGACGGCAAGGAATTTTCAGCAGATGATCCCGCCCTTGAGAAAATTGAACTTAACGAAGTCAACAACTTAGAGATAGAGACCGCTTCGTTTTTTGAGATATCATCTTCTCTTATACTTTCGCTTATACCCTATGTGGAATCGTTCAAAACTCACATTGAGGAGAATACTATAGATTTTGGTATATTTGATCAGGCAAAGTCTTGGATATCAGATGTTCTTGTAACCTCTGTTAACCTACTTTTTATATTTGCAAAGAATTCGGAGATAATCCATAAAAGGGATAGTATTGTAAAGTTTCTCTTGGATTTTTCGTATGATGAACTCTCTGAGGATCATAGAAGAAAACAGCTTCTAGAAAAGCTTGGAGAACTTCACTGCCTATTGAAAGAAATAATGGAAGTTCTTAATAAGATTTCCGAAAAGGGGAACTTGTTTTTTGATACGACCATAGATAATGACATATCCGAGCTACTGAGACTTCTTGATGACATACCTCTGAAATTACAGCTTGGCAAGGATAGAGAAGCTTTAAGTGAATTATACAGTTTTTCCGAAACCTTCATAAGTTTGATTGATTTCATAGATTTCTCAATTAGCTCTTCAGCATTTGTTCCATACGATGTAGTTAAGAACTTTGATCTCTCCAAATTTGATCAAGTCAATTCAGTGATTGAGTCAGTAATGAAGAGCATATCGTCAAAGGATCTTATAACTGCTAGTGATCTGATGAGCTATGAACTAAGACCACTTGTTGAAGAACTACAGCAATTTGTCCTTTCGCTAAGAGAGAGTTTATTTTACCAGATTGCGGGAAACTGACTCTATTCTCTTATCTGTCCTTCACCATATACAATCCACTTGTCAGTTGTAAGTTCTGCAAGTCCCATAGGGCCTCTTGCGTGGAATTTATGAGTGCTTATACCTATTTCAGCTCCCAATCCAAACTCGCCACCATCAGTAAATCTAGTTGAAGCATTAACCATAACCGTTGAAGAATCAACCTCTCTTAAGAACTTGTTTGCCTCAAAGTAATCCCTAGTGACTATTGCTTCGGTGTGTCCAGATCCGTATCTCCTTATGTGCTCTATTGCTTCCTCAGTGCTATTGACAATTTTAACATTCATTATATAGTCAAGATACTCTTTGTAGAAATCTTCTTCTTTTGCTTCCTCTATTCCCTCCATTATCTTTAAGGTTTCCTTACATCCCTTAAGTTTTACATTTGCTCTAATAAGAGCCTCAAGTAGTTCCTTTTTGTAAGGATAGTCCTTATGGATAAGGAGGGTTTCAGCAGCATTACAAACTGACGGGCGCTGAGCCTTGGAGTTTACAACTATTCTTTCAGCTATCTCCTTGTCTGCACTTTTGTCAACGTATACATGACACACTCCCTTCTCCTGCCTTAGAACTGGCATTCTAGCCTTCTCCACCACACTGTTTATAAGTCCCTCACCACCTCTAGGTATCACAATATCTATATACTCACTCAACTTAAGAAGCTCGTCTACGACTTCATGCTCCTTCCTATCCACATACTGAATGACATCCTTAGGCAGTCCTACATCTTCCAAAGCTTTAGCCACCAGCGACATAATAGCAATATTTGAATAGTAAGACTCACTACCTCCTCTTAGAATTCCTGCGTTCCCACTTTTGAGTATAAGCACCGATGCATCAACAGTAACATTAGGTCTAGCTTCATATATCATAAGTATCGTTCCTATCGGAACCTTCACTTTGTTCACTAACATACCATTAGGTCTTCTAGAGCTATAAACTACTTTTCCAACAGGGTCATCAAGCAAAATTACCGTATTTATTGACTCAACTATTCCCGCTATTCTTTTTTCGTTTAAAACTACCCTATCAACCAATGCTTCAGATCTACCTTTACTTCTTGCAAACTCCACATCTTTCTTATTCTCTTCAAGAATATAGTCTTTATTCTCACCAAGATACTTTGCTATAAGCGATAGAGCTAAGTTCTTTTGTTTTGTCGGCGCTTTTGAAATAACTCTGAAAGCTTCTTTTGACCGAACACCTATGTCTACAACATAACTTCTTAAATCCATTTCTCCCTCCCAAGGATAAGCTTTTTTCAAAGCTTATCAAAGCTTAACTATCTAAAAATTAAACACAAGAGTAGCAAAAACTTCCTCAGCCAGAGCATATGCTTGCATTATTTTTTTCTGTCAACTAGAGTTTGAGAACTAGTTAACCGCAAACTTAGCCTATTCTATAGTGTTTTCTGACCTTCTTGATAACTTTCCACTTACAACCCGTGCCTGCCTTAAACCTAGCCATATCCCCAGCAGAGATCCTAACTTTCTCACCGCTATCCAGTTCTACTTCAACTTCACCCTCAACCATGTAAAAAGTCTCGTCTTCGTCATAAAACCAGTCAAACACACTTTCCCCCTTCTGCCACACAGGCCAATTCTTAGCCTCCTCAATCTCTCTTTCCGAAGGTTTCCAAACCTTCACTCTTTCCATAACACCTATCCCCCATATCCCACAAGCAAAACATTAAATATTCTTAAAAATAAAATTCAATTTCACACAAAGTTTCTTACTCACTGCCATGGTAAACTTCCACAACCCCACAGAAGTTGAAAACAACCAACATCAAACTCTTCCTAAAATGGTTAAAGGCCTAAATCAGTATTCTATTCTGATCTCAGCGGGAAATGATTTCCTAACAACATTCCCTACAAATTCAAATTCTCCTTGAACTACGTATGTTCCCCTTACCACAATCTCGCCACTCTTGTCTTTGAGATCCCATTCAACTCCTTTAAACTCCAAAGGTTTACCACTTGCTATCTTCCCATCTTTAGTAAGTTTAACATTAGCAGTTTCCTTAAACTCCCTAATTACATCGCCCGTTTTCTCGGAAATTATCACGATTCTGTAAGCTAGGATATTATCCTTTATGTCCCTAAAAGATTTTATCTTAACCTTTTCGGTAGGAGAAGTGATAACATTTTTATCAGCAATAAGTATTATGTTTCTTGGGTCAATGCTTACTATAATGTTTCTTTCAACTTTTTCTGTTGAGTTACCTGCTTCGTCAAAAGCAAAAACCTTGAGAGTGTATACATCGTCGTAAAGTGGAGAGCCTGCTTCGGTCTTACCATCCCAGACTACACTTTTTGACACTTTAGGTAAAGACTTTGCATTTGTGATGCCAAACTGATAAACGGTATTGTCGCTACTATCAACAATCCTGTACCCCCAGTATTTTACACCAACATTATCAACAAGGTCTATATCTATGTTTATGCTTGTATACTCCTTAGAGTCTGGTAATATCATCTTTGGTCTTACTATAAGAGAGATTGCGGGGAGTTCTATATCAGCTTTGATTGAAGTTCTCTTAAAGATGAAGTCAAAGTCATAAGAAAGTTGCACGGTGTGTGAAGCACCTACGAATCCCAAGTTGTATAGGGAGTACTTTATAGTAGCTCCATACCAAGAAACATCAAACCCTATTCCTAGTCCTGAGAGTATTCCCAGATCCTTAGAAGGGAGCGTGTCATACCCAGCTCTGACTCTTACAATACCATCCCAAAAAGTTGGAATCCACGTGTATTCACTACCAACCTTGAGTGAGAATCCTCTTCCTTGTATTGAGTCAAGCTGTCCAGAAATACTCACAGAGTGCTGATTGTCCGGTGTAGAGAATACTGTATAAAAAGCGCCAAGCGATATTCCTATAGGAAGGTCAATATTACCGCTTCCTATACCTATGTTTTTTATCGCAAGTCCAATTCCTACACCTTCAACTTTACTTAAGGCTCCTACGTCAATAGCAAACATAAGTGAAGATACATCGTCTACACTTTGGCCTGCTAATTTAAGCCCTACTCCAAAAGATAGCATCTCGGAAAAAGCTTTTTTATATCCAAGTCCAACAAGATACTCTGAAGCATAAACTTTGCCTTCAAGCTCATTTATATCACTCCACCTCTCCTCTTCAGTGGACCAAAAAGCAAATCCAATCCCACCGACTCCATCAAGAAGATCTATTGTCTTAACAGGAACCTTGAAACTTCCGTAAAATTCAATGTAACTGAATCCCAAGAATCTGTTCTGATAACCTAGAGAGACAGAGCCAAAATCCACATTAGGCAACCCAGCTGGATTCCAAAACAAACTTTCGTTGTCACCGCCGACTGCAATGTAAGCTCCACCGAAAGATAAAGGTCTTGGTCCTATTGTATTGTCAAGCAAAGATAGAGAAAACACTCTCCAAACACAACTAACAACTAAAGTCACAGTAAATATTATCTTCTTCATATTCCTACCTCCTAAGACTTACTAGGGCTACTTATATACCGCCACCCCTAGCGGTTTGTAGAAACTAAGGACTTTTCTCACTAACCGACTGTTCCCCCACAGCAGGTATTTGTCCTGCTAGAACAGCTGACGTATCTCACCCTTTCCAGCTCCATAAAGCCTCCCAGAAGCACTAATCTCCCTAAGCTTCATTTCACCATTACTTTCTTTGTTATGATTTCTCTACCATTATTAACAACCAATAGGTATATTCCCTGCTTTAGTGTAGTTCCGTCATCTGCTCTTAGATCCCAATCAAAACTATACTTCCCTTTTTCATATTCTTCGCCATTAGCAAACTTCTTTACAATAGTTCCGTTCATGTTCATAACTAATACCCATATCCTGGATTTCTGAGGAACGTTAACCAAAACCTTGATCTTACCACCAGCATTAACAGGATTCGGGAATGAGTGCATATCAAGAACTTCATCCTTTAGATTGAACCTAAGAAGTTCAAAATTCTCAAGAGTATATTCCAAAACTTCAGGTATTGTTATTTCCTTATCAAGGTTAATATATCCATCTTTCTTCACAATAAACTTATAAGTAGTAGGAATCAACTTAACGGAGAATTTACCTTCGTTGTCAGAACTTATAGTTTTGGCTAAATTACCTGTTCGGGATTCATAAACTTCAATTAAAGCACCGGAAATGTGACTACCACTTACTTTCTCAACAACCTTACCACTAATCTCAACTTCAATCCTTGTAGTTACAAGTTTTATAAAGTCAACTTTGTTGGTATTCTTCACAGAGTAGACACTAAAATAAACAACATTACTTTCACCTATTAGCACATTGTAAGGATTTAGTAATTTAACCTCAACTATGTAGATTATGTTTCTTTTGCCAGGGATTTTGTTGGTTATCCCTAGATTTGACATGATCAAGGTAACATCCTCTTCATTTTGGTTTTTGACCTTAACCTGCCACTTGTCGGCGACAAATAGTTCTCCGGAAACATTTACTACGATCTCATCGTCAACAACATCATCGTTCTCTATAAGGATTGAATATATAGAAGGTTGGACGAGCATAACAAAACCTTTTGAAACTGAGTTAGCAGATACAGTGCTAATACTTGACTCATAGAAGTCACCGCCAGTTTGACTACCACCACTGCTCACTGGTATTGCTATAAGATCGGGCCTTGGTTCAACAACAATAGTTTTGAAGGTTACCAAATCTCTGACTAACTTACCCTGGGACAGAGCTTCTACTACGACAGAGTTAGTGATACCACTAGGAATGTGAGATGAAGCTCCCAAGTAAATAACAACCCTTCCCGTAACTACACTTCCTGAAGGTATATTGACTACATATCCTTCATTTGTAAAGCTATCAGATATGTTCTCCCATACTCCATCCAAGTAAAGTTCAATTCTATAACTCCAATCAGAATTGGTGTTCATACTACCTCTGATTGTTATAAACTCGCTCATGTCACCTCTGTCATTCTGAACATAGAAGTAGTTTGTTATTCTCTCACCTTTCTCTATCTTGTTGGTTACATTCTGTGGATCTGGGTAGTAAATACCATCATGGATACTGCTTATAAACACGTCAGGTTTTCCTTTATCATCAACCTTGAAAACAATGTCAAATTCATCTCTGACAAGCTTAGTATATGAGTGTAGCTTTACCTTGACTACGTAGTTACTCTCAAAAGTATAAGCTGAGTTTGAGGCTAGAGTAGTGATTACTCTCAAGTTTCTTTTTCCAAAAGAAGGTATTCCCTCAATACTAAGGCCATCTGCAGTAACATAGGAAGTTACATCAACATCATCTAAGAAAAATCTGATATTCCAATCACCATAGCTTCCATTAGCTTCAGCTATGAAGTCGGATGTTCTATCACTTTTTGCGTTGAAGATAGAGATCTCCTGGGTTATGGTCATACCCTTTTCTATAAGGTTCGTGATTCTCTGAGGTATTGGATAGAATATGTTACTACCAATAGTTGATGTAAACAGGTCAGGTCTGTTTTTGTCTTTGACAATGTATCTTATCTTAAGATTATCGTTTGAT
The DNA here is from genome assembly GCA_039630355.1 of Brevinematia bacterium. Taxonomy (NCBI): domain Bacteria; kingdom Pseudomonadati; phylum Spirochaetota; class Brevinematia; species Brevinematia bacterium. The sequence continues at coordinate 7 of JBCNVF010000023.1, read as the reverse complement.
ATTCCCG
>JBCNVF010000022.1 GCA_039630355.1 Brevinematia bacterium | reverse complement strand
AGGGAGACGGGAGTAAGTCAACCTACGGTCGGTAGGTATCTTAATATTCTAGAAGTTTCCTATGCGATATCTAGGTTGCCTGCTTACTCGGTTAGTAAAGGTAAGAGGCTTGTTAAGTCTCCAAAGGTGTATTGGGTTGATCCGGGACTTGGAGTGTATCTCGCTGGGTATTATGACCTTAATTCTCTTGATTCTTCCAAAGAGAAGGGATGTTTTTTTGAGAACCTTATATTTAATCACTTAAAGGTGTGGTGCAAAATGATAAGTCCTGAACCTAGGATATATTACTGGAGCACTTCTGGTGGTGCTGAGGTGGATTTTGTTATTGAGTGGGGTAAGAGACTGCTTGCAATTGAGGTCAAATCTTCACCTTATGTTTCTATTGATGATGCGAAGAATCTAATAAACTTTTTAGAGGAGTATGATCAAGCAATCAGAGGTGTTGTGATTTACACAGGTAATGAAATAAAGTATCTACACTCTAGAGTTGGTGCTATACCTTTTGGATTTGTTTGCTAGAAACTAATTTTTTAGTAGATGTGAAAGATTATAGGTAAAATATATCTATCTAAAGTTCTTTGATAGATTACTCACCATAGTGAGTTTGTTTGTTGTATTTTTAACTTTTTGTCCCACATACCTTTTGTACTTTCTTCCAATACTCCTCGCCTCACGCATAAATTATGTAAAGCGTATGAAAGGACATTCAAGAATTAAATTCCTACAATCTATCCTCACACATTCAATCTCAACTGAAAGCGTGTTTGAAAGTGTAAAAATTGGAAGGCTTTCGTTTTAAAGACTTGTAGATGAAGTTATCATTTCAACATATACGGATCCTAAACATTTCAAGAAGTTTCACTCAACAGCACCTTAGAGGGATTTTATACGTAAGACAAGCATAAAGAGTTTTGAAGTTTGGTGGTTTTAAGGGATGGTTAATCAAAAAGATGATCAGATTATTGAGAATGTAGCAATCATCTTACTGCAATTTTCCTGAACCTTACTTGATTTCTGTCAACTAACTTGACATAAAATATTTGTTATCTTTAGAATTTGCTATCATTTCAAGGTGAGAGGATATGATAGAACCCTTTGAGACCTTTAAGGGAGCGAGGATAGTAGAAGGTAAAGTTGTGCTTATTGGTGAAAAAGATGTGTTTATTGACTGTGGATACAAATCCGAAGTTTCCGTTCCCTTGCAAGAATTTGACTCTCTACCAAATTTGAATGATAGGGTAAAAATTGCCATCGTTGAGACAAATCATGGACTAGTCGGCTCAAGGTTTGTTGCAGCTAGAAGAGAAAAAATTGAAGAACTAAATTCTAAATTTAACTCTGGTGAACCAGTTACTGGAAAAATCGTTAAGGTATTGTATGAAAATCAAAAAGTGAAGGATAGCAATATCAAGGTCTTGAAGGGGTTTCTCGTAGATCTCGGCACTAACCTAAAGGGCTTTCTTCCAGCTTCGCAAGTTGAGCTCACAAGAATAAATACCGATCCTCAGCTCTATCTCAACAAAGAATTAGTGTTCAAAATAGTTAATAAAAAAGAAGGTCAGTTTGTCCTGTCAAGAAAAGCGGTATTGATGGAGGAGATCACCAAAAAAAGGGAAGAATTCTTTGCCAGAGCTAATGTCGGCGATGAAGTTGTAGGCACTGTCAAAAAGATTTCAGAAAAGTATATACTTCTTGACATTGATGGAGTTACAGCATTTTTGTCCATAAATGACTTCTCATGGAAGAAGGTAACAGACATCAATAGTGTGGTAAACCTTGGTGACAAAATTACTGTTAAGATCTTAGAAATTAATAAGGAAAAAGGTAGAGTAAGGGTTGGTAAGAAACAGATAGAAAAGGATCCTTTTGAAGAATTTATCAAATCACACAAAGAATCTGATGTTGTTCAAGGAAAGGTTATTTTGGTTAGAGACAAATTCGCGGTAGTTGAAATAGCAGATGGAGTAAGAGGCATTATTTTTGACACAGATCTCTCTTGGAGTAGAAGACCTAAGTCTCTTGAGGACAAAATTGAGGTTGGAGAGATAGTCAAAGCCAAAATTCTTTCTTACGATACTGAGAAGAGACTAGTTAAGCTTGGAATAAAACAGCTAACACCAGATCCTTGGGAAGACATTGACACAAGATATAGAAAAGGGCAGGTCGTAAGAGGAAGAGTTAACACAATAACTGACAATTCCGTATTCGTAGGAATAATGGAAGGTGTTGAGGGAATACTAAAAAGGGAAGAAGTTTCTTGGAAGGAAGAGTATCCAAATTTGAGAAAGCTCTACTCACGAGGACAGATGGTGGAAGCTCTTATAACAAGAGTTGACAAAAAAAATAGACTGCTATTTCTCAGTGTAAAGAGGCTAGAAGGAAATCCTTGGGAGAGATTTAAGGAAATCAATCCTAAGGGAAGCATAGTTGACGGCATAGTCAAGGAAATAAAAGATGACAGAATAATAGTTGACTTAGGTGGTGAGATAGAGGGTTTCATTATGGCCTCACAAATCTCATTTGACAGAGGAGTGGATCATAAAGAAAGGTTTAAGGTCGGAACCCCCGTTACTGCAATGGTTATGAAAGTTGTACCATCCGAAAAGATAGTTGAGCTTAGCATAAAAGCCCTAGAGAAAAAACAAATAGAAGAAGCTAAAAAGGAATTCGTAGTTTCCGAGCCAGGAGAAGTTAAAAAAGGCACACTTGCGGATCTACTTAGAGTTAAAGGTTTCTCAGTAGCTAAAAAAAACACCTCTGAAACCAAAAAAGCTAAAAAAGCTACCTCTTCTAAGGAGTAAATGCTAGTGGAGGAATAAATGGTAGAAAAAGTAATTGAAATTTGGAACTCGGTCTACAGCTTTG
>JBCNVF010000021.1 GCA_039630355.1 Brevinematia bacterium | reverse complement strand
AGATACTATTTTCTCATACAAACTTCCACAGCAGGCAAACAGTACTTCGTATAGATTTGGAGGTAATGCAAACAACGAGTATGCATTGCTTCTTTTTGCTCCCAAACACGTATTTACGATAATTAAGCATAAAACTTCTACTACTTGTGATTTCATAACTTATCATCTTGTCAAGCTCTATCCAGATGTGAAAGGAACATACTATGATGTTCTGCTTGTAAAATTTACGATTCCGCTAAGCTATACCTACAATGCGTCAGAAAATGGCTTTCCTAATGATGGTTCTTTTAACTCTGTGAATGGAGAACCAAAAGTTGATATAATCAAACTTGACTACTTTAGTCTTATGTCAAGTTCAGAAGTGTATGACGTGAATTTCAACAGTAACTATGAAATGGTAATTTCTGACTTAGTAATACTTCCTTTAGACTGGGACAGTGACTTGAATTTTATTAATAATTTACCTACTTCTGGAAGTTCGCATTATATGACTAAAATATATCTACCATTTTCTGGTGGCTCATTCAATCTTATGACGTTTTCCAATGCTAGGATTGGTATAATTGATGACAATTCTGGAGTTAGTATAAGCAGAGTTTATGATGACTACTCAATAATATCATCCTATAGACAGAATATTTTTTTGAAAATAAGAAATCTTGCGTATAAGCAAGAAAGAATTTTGTCGGACATTGCTACTTTTACTCCCGGTAGTTATTACTTTATTTACTATCCTCCAGCAACAGAACAATTTTTTGAGAAAGTGATTAAAGTAGGAAACTCTCTTCCTTATGGAAAGCAACTTCTCTCTCAGAAAAGCATAAATGGAACGTTTTATATTGATACTCAAAACGCTAGTTGGATTCCAAGCACACTGCAAGAGTTTGGAGAACCAAAGCCAACAAAGATTTATGAATGCTTTGATTTGCTTACCTATGTAAGAAATGAAAGAGAACTTGTTTTTTGCTACTACGATACTGCTATACCTATGGACTTTATCGTTTTTGATACTCCAATCCTAGATGTTGTTGACACAAGACAGGGGTACATATATGTTTTTACGGAGGATGGCATATACATTGTGAGACAGATAAACAGTGGATTTATTAAGGATAAAATTAGCAACATAGTTCTTTACAAAAATCCAAGTCATCTTTATCACGCAGTGAATTACTCAAATGCTGGGGTTCTGTTTATTGATAAGGAGTTTAACATTTATGTTCTTAACCAGATTGTTGTTAACCAGATTCTTTATCCGATAACAGAAAAGCTTAAAGCTGTGAGGGGGGATAACAAGGCAATAAACATAGTCTGGAATGAGAATGATGGAACTAACACTATATCTTGTGCCAGAATGTCTCTGCTATACAGCCATAACCCAACTAATAACTTTGACAGTGTGTTTAAGTTTTTGACAGAAGATGCTGTGAGTTTTGTCGTTGATGTAAGAAACAACATAATATACAACAAGACTTTTGCTCTAGTTCCTCAGCATCCTAATTACTCGCAAAACGTTGATGGTGTGTTTGTTGTTGGAAGCGGAAGCAAACAGTTTGCTTTAATTAGAACTTTACATCCAAGTGTTAATTCCTCGTTTGTAACAGTTCCATTTTTAGTCTATAACGTTGCTGATGCTGTGTTGGAATACAAAACAATGGTATATGCACAACTGCACACAATATCCATACCTCCAGTGGATACAAGTCAGTCTGTAAAGTTTGGGCTTGATTTTCAAAACCCATCTTACACACTTTACCAATCTAATCCTCCTGTAATATTTTCGCATCCTAGTATTGCTCCAAACACACAGGATATAGAAAACGAGGTTAATTACATCTTAAAAGCTCCTGCTGTTTTCAGGACAATGAAAGTTCTTGTAAGGGACTTTCCAAACAGTGTTGAAAGAATACTCGGTTTTGATATAGCATATAATCCTAGGAGTATTTGGGGAGGATACTGATGGACTGGGTTAAGATAGGTGAAGGCATTTGGGTAAAGGGTAATGAGTTCAGGTATTGCAAAGAAAAACCAAGTGATGTTCTTCTGACACCATCCAAAACTAATTTTACTATTCCTAGGAGAAACACAGCTGGTGAGTTTGTAAATGGATGGCAGGACGTAGGGTTTGGTTGTTGGTTCAACTGGGAACTTGAATTCAACTATTGGTATGGTCCTACCCCGCCTACTGGAAGCGTAAGCGAAATAATAAAACAGTACAAGGAAAAAGGTCTTCGTTTTCTTGACAGAGAAGATAGAATAAAAAAAGTAGAAGGAGGGTAATATGCCGTTTGGCAACTGGGCAGAGATGTTAAATAAAGCAATGCAGGCAAAGATTGAAGGGTTTAAGAAGGCAGTTCAGTCCTTGCAGTCTTCAAGACTATCATATACCTCCTTATCATCTCCTTCAATATCTTCACCATCTTATACATCACCTTATACCTCTCCGGTGTCATCACCGACATATACTTCTCCAATATCGTCACCAACACAACAACCTACGATACTAGGAGGAATAGTAGATAATAGGATATTTCTTAACCTCGGAAGGTCTGTAAGACAGTACTTGGACAAGCATATTGCACCAACACTACAGCAAGAGAGAGAAATGCTTGAAAAACAAAGAGCAGAAAGAATGGGAACTATGAACTGGACAAATGTAGCAGAAGCAATAAAAATGGAAGAGGAAATAAGGAAAATGCAAGAGCTAGGTAAAAAAGCAAAGTTTGTGTAGGAGGCAAGTATGGGGAATAATAACCAGAGTTTGGGTAATTCAGGTTGGAGTGACGAGAGAAAAGAAAGAAATGCGGTTGCCTTGGGAGACTATTATCTAAAAAGGCTTGGACTGCAAAACGATGAAGAAATAACCGCTTTTGTCAGCAAGATAGACCCTAACCTAGCAAATAGGATAAGAAGTGGTCAGATAACAGGTAGTGAAAAAGACAAGGCTATTAGAAAGACACTCGGGTATTACATCTGGGAAAACCTAGCTATACCGCTAAGTGGTAAATCCTCTCACAGAGGACTCATTGGAGAAGCACAAGCCGAGGATTGGAGAGTTTTGACAGATTTCATAAATCAGAACGTCGGTGATGATAAGATAATGTCAAACCTTACTAATTTGGCAAGACAAGGACTTTCTGACATATTACTCTCAGAAGAGAAAAAAATAGCGAGTGGGCAGTATCAGGATTGGGTTGACCAAACACAAATGCAGAGGATTAACCAGTACGCACAACAGCAAAAACAGTATGAGGATGAGATAGCTAGGTTAAGGCAGGACGTAGTATCTCTACAGCAAAGCAGTGCTTTGGCAGGACTTATTAGAGCCGGGATAAATACGTATCAAAGAGCACAAGCAAAGGGACTTTCTGAACAAGCAAGACAGGAGCTGGCAGGAGGGCTTGAAACAGCAAGAAGTAGTATGTTTGACCAGTTTAATATTGCGAGGAAAGGAGTTGAGCTTGCAAGACTGGCCGGACACAGGCAAATAGACATACAAAAGTTCTCAATGGAAGATGAGGAGTATGCGCAAGCTAAGGCAATTGCACTAAACAGTGTGAACAAAAAGTTTCTTACGTATATGAACTTACTGAAGGAGGCAAAGGATGATAGTTACTTGAGTGCTAAGCTTGATATAGATAAGGAAAGCTTGAGAATGGCTAGAGAAAGGTGGGAACTTGAGAAGCAGAGTGCAGTAGAACAGAAAAAAATGGCAGAGCAGAGTGCGCTAAGTGGGTTATTTGGGATAGCTGGTAGTATACTTGGTATTCTTGTTGGTGGTCCGTTTGGTTCTGCAATCGGTGGTGCGCTTGGTGGTGCACTTGGTGGACTCATTACCGGGAACTATACTGCAGGCTTGTATGGTGCATCAACAGGCATTGGAACAAGTGCCATCCTTTCAGAACAATCAAAACAATCAGGAAACATTGCCTCAGTCATTTCTTTGCTTTCAGGTATTATATAGTAAGTGCAGTGGAGGGACTATATGATAGAGTTCAAAAGTGTATCATTTGTTGAAGATAGGGGTAGTAAGAAGGTAACTAAGCAAGTTTCGTCCGGTAGCGGTGTTTTGGCTACACAAGGACTTCCAAGTGCTTTTGTTCCAATTGCGGAGATAATTCCACGCAAAGTAATGACTGCTTACGAATCATCTTGGTACTCACCTCCAGATGAGAGCTTAGGCCCCGGCTTCTTTAGAGAGAAAGACGTTTTTTCGTCAACAAAAAAAGATCTAGTTGTTAAGATAGGAAAAGCAAAGTATAGAACAGCAACAGATTATACTATTGACAGAATAACAAGTGCTGATGAGATGGAAGCAACTATGAAACTTGTGAAGGAGGGAATTGAGGAGATTTTTGATAGTCTCAACAAAATTGCACAACAAGATGACATAACAAATGTAAAGTTAAACATTGTGGGTATAGCGAGCCCTGAGTTTAGACAGTTTGAAGATCCAGAAAGCAAAAGAAAAGCAAACGAAGCACTGGCGAAAATGCGAAGTGCTTTTGCTGAGCAGGTTCTGGAAACACTGTTAGACGGAGGGAGAGTGATAATAGGAAATATTGAGTACAGGCTTGATAACGAGATGCTTGATAAGCTAAGAAAGAAAAAGATTGAGGTAAGTGTGGACAGTAAGATTGTTGCTCCGGAAAATACAAACCAGCTTGAACTTGCAAGAGGATTTGTAATAGGGGTTGAGGGGTATGGTGAAAAAGTAACTGAGGAGGAGATACCGCAACCAGAAAAGGAAATTGACAAGAGTGGGGTGTATAGGTTTATTGCTGGAATGCTTCCTAGCAGGCTTAAGGAGGAGCCTGTCAAGCCAATTATGCCTGAAAATAGATTCTACCCCGGACCGTTTGGAAAAGAAGCGTATGTTGTTAATGGGCTACATAATTACGTTGCTACCCTTGCACATAACATAGGTGAAGTAAGCAAAGCACTAAGCAATCAAACGAAGAGAGGGATTGTTGATGTATTGAGGGAACTAAAACAAACTGCAGACAAAATATCCGAAGACCCGAAACTTGTTGAGTTTGTTAATAGTTTGTTTAAGCCGTCTCCGACTGAAGCATTGAAAAATATGTATATGCTTGCAAAACTGGAAAGTGAAAGAGGAAAGCAAGAGAAAATGAAAGCTGATGTGGAACTTGCGAAAGCGAAAAAGCAGGAAATACTGAATGACATAAACCTCTTGGAAGACAAGAAAGACTTACTCAAGCTGGAGAAAGGAAAGCTTGGACTGCAACTGCAAATACTTAAACAGAAGTTGCAAGAAACCCGTCTGGAAAACGAAGAGGAGAGATATAAAGCATTCAAAGATATGGTGAAGGTTTTTACAGACCTCATCGGTAAAAGCAAAGATGTCATAATATTTCAGGACGATGAAGTTAAGCAAAAGTATCAGAACATACTGCGGAAGAGTTCTGACTTGATAGAAATATTATCAAGGAGCTACTTGGAGGAGTAAGGTGAGATTTGAGGATGTTGTAGAGGAACAGTACAACATCGCTTTGAAGGAAGGAATTGATAAAGTTGACTTTGAAAAACTCTACAACTCCTTTTTTGACACCTATCCGGAGTATAGAGGACTTTACAGAAGGGAAAAAAGAGTAAAGGAGATAGAAGAGCAAGGTTTTGATAACCTGCCGAATGTTGAAAAAAAGCCAGAGGACATTTTTAGGGAAGTAGGGCTTAAACCCTTGGAAGTCACTAGTCAAGATAGGTTGGAAACTCAGGTAGAACCAAGCCTTATACACAAAGTAGGGTTGAGAGAGTACAGGTATGAGACGCCTAAACCAACTAGACCGAGGAGAATACCCAAATACACTGATGACGAAGATTTTGATTTAGACAAGTTTGCAGACCAAAGGTTCGGTGTAAGTTACTACTTGAAAGAATCACCAATAACAGGTGTATCCGGTGTGTTTGGGACTTTGCAAGTCCAAGTTCCTACGTTCTCAACGCAGACCAATATACCAACTTTTACGCAGATAGCTGATCAAACAAATCAGGCCAATGCACAGCAGGATTTATTGTTACAAACTAACATTCAACAGCAATTTCTACCTCAGGCAACTATTCAAACAACAAACCAATATCCATTTCCAAACGCTGTTTTACAACAGACACAGCAGGTACAAGTTCTTGACGCATCTAAACTGCCAGTACCAGATGTGAAACCAACGAGTAATGTGAACGTTGCACCAAGGTTGGAGAAGCAACCGGAAGGTAATGTTGTAGCACCGTTTGAGGCAATTATAAACACACTTGGGTTTCTTGGAAGCGTTGTTTCATATGGTATTGGCAAAATGGTAGAAATTGACATAAATGAGAGCCTAGGAATATTAAGACAGATTGATAACGATATTAAGAATGGTAGAAGCATATTGGACACAAAGAGCAAGTATTCTGAGGCACTTAGGAGAATTGGAGCTATCAGCAAGTTGGTAAACATTATTGGTGATAAGTGGAGTATAGAAACTGTCAGAAAAATAGAAGACAAGTTGATGCAAGGGATGGGTGGGATACAAGAGGTGGTAATTACAGAAGAGGACAACCAGAACCTGAAGAAGGTGATGAACATCATAAAGTTCAAGAGAGCGGTTGCAAAAGATACAGATCCAGAGGATGAGAGAATATGGGAAGAAGAGAAATACGAAAAGGGAGTTTGGGGACACAGTTGGTTTGACATAGAGGAATTTAAAGCAAAGGTAGTTGGTAAGACTGTGGGTGACAACGTTGGTGTTGTGATTACATCTATCCTAGCGGATATAGTAACAGACCCTCTCTTGTACCTGAAACCTGTTAAGACTGCAAGACTTGCAACAATATACTACAAAAACGCACAAGAACAGCTTTCAACCAAAGGAATAGGTAAGTTCTTGGAAGCTTTTGGCAAAGGGTTTGTTGATGCATATAGGCTTACTGACGAAGAGTATGCAGTTGTCAAATATTTGTCAGACAAAAGGTTGGCAGATAAGCTTGCAAGTATAGGGGTTGTAAGAGCTGTAAGGGAAAACCTAGGCTCGGAA
>JBCNVF010000020.1 GCA_039630355.1 Brevinematia bacterium | reverse complement strand
TGAATGGGAAAATGGATAAAGCTATATCCAATAGCACTGTGCTATCTTTCCCACCAGAGAAGGCGATATAATATTTTTCTTTATCCTGCAGGCTAGATATAACATTTTTTGCTTCCTCTACTACATCTTTACAGAACCCTGATAGATAATATTCTTTAAATGCTTCAGCTTCCATCCTTTTCATCTTCTTTTATCTCCACCTCAGTTCCAGGTATAACACATAAATTTACATTATCTATAAGCCAGTATGGAGGCTTGTAAGCAATTCCAATAGGCTTTCCCTTATAGTATTTTAAATAATCCACAGGTATAACCCTTTTAGCAATTCCTTCCTGTACTATAACAAACTCATCATTAAGTTCTTCAACCTCCACTTTCTTAACAATTCCCCATCCAGTCCTAGTATCGTCCCCTAGTGCTGGTATCTTATACAAAAGCTCTACCCATTTTGCATCCATCCGTATAACACCAGTTGCCATTTTAGGGTTTATATATATAAACTTTTCTGCAAAGCTCCTAAAAGTTCCAGTTCCTATCCTAACAGTTCCCTTTTCATAAAACCTATCTTCAAACCTTTTATATAATACTTCTACATGTCTTTTATGCATACCAAACTCTAAAGCTGTAGCCTTATATAAATCCTTCCATTTATCCACAACTGGCATGTATCCTTCTTCCTCCAGTGTTTTACCAAGTGTTACCTTAAATATTTCTGAAAGGTCTATTCTAGCAGTATGGACATAATAATACTTCTGACCTAGTATAGCAAGCAAATATCTATGTAACATAATACCATCTAGATGTATAAACGGCCAAGAGAGAGCTATAGGAGTTTGTAGATAAAAGGTAACTTTATAGGTTTTATAGTTCCTACTAAGTCCATCCTTTAGTAGTATGTTATACACTTCCTGCAAGGTTTCTAATAAACTCTGTGATAACTTTTGCATTTTGTTTAACATAACTAATATATTCCTCCTCTCCAACACTAACACCATAGTCAAAATCAATAAGTCCATCCCCCTGCGCACTCCTTGCACCTATATATGGGCTCTGTTTAAACAGGTTTATCATTCTAGCAAAACAGCTGTGTTCTATAGGTGTTGGATACTCTAGTAGGAAGAAGTGGTAAAAAAGTGTCCCTGGTACAAATACCTCATAATCAACCTTCATCTGAACAGCTTCTTCCCCTTCTTCTCTTGCCTGTAGGTCATCTCTTCGTGTAAGAAAAGCTTCATCTGTAAATACCCTTATCGGCTTTATTTTTATCCCCTCTAGTATGTGCTGCGGTATAAATTCTTTTGTTTCCTGTGCTATAGGGATAAGGTGCGCAACTTTAATTTTGCCCACTAGCATCTGATTTCCCAGTGCACATCCAAAAAGAGATAGTGGTGGTATATTCTTTCTTATCTGTTGTCTAAGCTCTAAGTTAAGCACTCCTTCTACCTCTTCTCCTCCTTCTAGCACACCACCTGTAAAAAAGGAGTGGTATATTCGCTTTGGAAGTGTTTCTGGTGGAACTCCGATGAGTTCCATAAAATCTCTCATCACAAGCCTTCTTATCCTTCCTCTTAAATGATTTCCAGATATATATGGAATTGGAACTTCTCCATATTCTGTTTGTATAAATATCGTTCTTAGAACTGGTGTACTACCAGTTTTCTCGTTACCCCCATGATGCACAGGAGTAAGAGCTTTTACAATAGATTCATATCTAATAAACATATAAACCTCCTAAAATAAACCTGTTGTATCTATATCTTTTATTTCTTCCTCTACATCCTTTTTACTTCTTATTTCCTTTGCTTTTACAATGGCTTTTAGACAGAGTGGTATATGCTCTGTATACAAAGCGGAAAGAACTATTTTACTATAAGGCTCTAGATAAGCTATTAGGGGCAAAACTTCTTGCGGAAGAGACTGTATTCCGAAATAATTACATAACTTACTTATAAATTCTCCCAAACTTTCCCTTCTACTAGCAGCTCTTACTCTGTGGTTAAAAACATCGTGAATATTCTTACTAGTTCTAATCTTCTTAAAATCTATCCTATTATAAACCCTTGCAAGTAATTCAACTACTTTTCCCTCTAATTCTTCATGTAACATACATAACCACCTCCAAAACAGGAGTATTAGTATACTCCCTTATAAGCTTATATTCTTCTTCTAATCCAAACTCTAGTATCTTTTTATACGTGTTAACATCCATACTAACTAAGCGTGTCTTAGGAATTTTATTACTTATAACCTTTTCTACAGCAGTTAGTAGACTTTTAACTTCTTCCCATGTAGTTTGCACACAGCCAACAAAATCTGTGTGAATATAAAATATGTTACTACTAACGGATATATTTCTAAACCCTTCCAACCAACCTTGTTTTTTATAGGTCTTGGTAAGGTAAATAACAAAGGGATAGGTAGGGGATAAAAGAAACTGAACTGCTTCTTTAGGTTTTATAAACATTACCCCGTTAGAAGTTGCTAAAAATGAGCTTCTTCTAAACCTATCATCCCTCCACATCTCCACGCATCTCTGACATAGCTTATTACCACGAACCTTGTTGTAATATACAAAGTTATCACTTACCACTTCTTCTAAAGGATAGAAGGCAGGAGATAGAGTTGGACCGCATAACGCACATACACCCTCTATCTCCTTTTCATATGTTTTACTTATCACTAGGGAACTTACGGAACGCATCAATACGGTATTTTGTAGGAAATGGAATCTTACTTTCAAGAGGCTTTCAAAATGCTAAGTTTCAAACACTTCTTCTAAAAGAAGAATCTTCTTCTAAAAGCTTCTAGGAGTCATATATATGTATATGACTCTAATATATGCTTTCTTATTCTTACTTGTACATATTCCTATACGTAGTAGATTTTTATAGAGTATATATTTATATATACTCCTCACATTTTCACTAAATAGTGAAAGCGTGTTTTGTGTTAGTTTGCCTAGGTTTTTCCTAGGTAAGCGGGCTTTCACTATTTCAGCTAAATATTTCACTACTTTAGCTAAATATTTCACTATTTTAGTGAAAGATACTTAGCTAAACTAGTAAAAGGGAAATAATTTTTTAAACTACTAAAGTGGTATAAAGACTTGATAAAACTTTTAGAACCCTTCACTATTTCAGTGAAATATTTCACTATTTCAGCTAAATATTTCACTATTTTAGTGAAATATCTAATGACATAAACCAAGTGCGCATCAAAGTAGATATAATATAGCATGGCAACATGAAGCTATAGAAGTGAAATAATAAACTGGATTACCTCTACCATCCTGACATTCTCATTTACTAACTTAATGGTTTCTCCCTCTAAAACATAGAGAGGGAGCTTGTTATTTATATTACCAGATATATATATACTCTTTGTATTTTTGTCAAATAAAATGGCTTCCTTTATTCCTAGTTCCTTCATCTTACTAGAAATTTTCTCAGGAATGGGTCTAGGTTTTTTAGGTAGCATAGGTGTCTGTGTAGAAGGCATGGTTTTCTTTTTATATACAAAGCATCTTTGAGCTAACATGTCCAGATAAAATACCTTCTCTCCTATAAGCTTCTTATCTAAATACTCCTTGGTCACCTCTTCTAGAATTTCAGTCCATTTTTCCTGAGGTATATTATTCGCTAGCAATACCTTTATTACTTTTTCTTTTTCTACAGGGTATCCTGCCATTGCAATATATTTTTCTATGTCCATATTCAACCTCCCCATTCTCTCTTTAATTTCTCTATTTCTATTTTATCTAGCATGTCATTTACTAACTTTTTAGACTTATAGTTTATTAGGTCTTGTATGAAATTAATGTCAGTTAATAGAGATATACTTATTGAAGATGTCGTTAAAGGATTTCTACTATTTCTAGTCTCAATTATCTTAACTTTAAGATTTTCTATAGCTTTTATATAATCCTCTTTTGATATTTTTTCAAGTATTGAAAGTATTCTTAATATGGTCTTACCAGTTATTACAAACTTTGTGTCTAGTCTATTATTTATTTCATTTAGTATACTTATCGCATCTTGTATTTTCTCCTGTGGTATGTTATATTTATAAAAGTTAGAACAAAAATGTTTTAGTGAAAAAAAAGGAGAGTATTTTTCAGTATTGATATATAAAAGCATAGCGTTCTTTATTTCACTGGTAGTATTACTAAGTAAGAGTTTTTTAAGAAGGCTTAGTTCTGCTTCCTTAGATATACTTTCTTTCATTTCAGACTTTTCGTAAAAAAACTTTCTTAGATAGAATAAAGCATCTCTACTTACCTTGCTAACCTCTATATCTTTTTTACTTTTCTTTCTACTAACTTTTTCACTATCCTCATTCCTTAACTCTTTTCTATCATTTTTTATACTTTCTACAGGTATATTTTTACTTTTTATACTATCCATTATCTTTTCTTTTATTTCCTGTTTATACTTTTCAACTATTTCCCTTGAAGGTTTTTCTCCAACTGTTAGCTCTAAAAGTATTTCCATTTCTGCAATTTTTCTTGCTATGTTATTAATATTTTTTTTAGTATTCACTACCACATTCCATATATATGAAATACTATGTCCTAATATTTTTGAGACTTTATAAAAGCTTTTAGTAATATTATACGTGTATATAATTAAAATTTTCTTCATAAGATCCCTCCTAGTTCAGAGAGGGGTTAGTCCCCCTCTCTTATTATCTTTTATCTGAGCACTGCTTCTCTATAATATAGAGGTCTATTAGCTTCCTAGCAGTTATCATTACTTGTTGAAGGGCATCCGCTATCTTATCCAGTGTGTGTTGATCTTCTATTTCTTGCTTAATTCTGATTGTCACCATATTTTCTATATCTTTCTGTGTAAGCTTTTCCTCTCTATATATCTTCATTTTATTAGTATCATGTATTCCTTTTATCTTCAAGAATTCTTCAGACTCTTTTATTTCTCTTGCTATCCTCACCTTGGCATATTGTTTGACTATATAGGAATAGTAGGAAGTGGCTTTGATTAATGTTTCTCTCACTTTTGTGTCATCAGATAGATCAAGGTTATCTAAAAAGTCAGTAATTTCTTTTATATCCATACACTGCCTCCTTATTCACTTAAATATTCTCCATGCCTCGCTTTTTCTATATTTCTAGCAACTTCTATTAGCTGTGAAGGTTTTAACTTACTGAGACTATCCACTTTATAATATCTTTTTATATCTTCAATATCATCTTCCAGTCCCCACTCCTGTGCTTTCTTATTAACTGCATTAACTAGTATGCGTATCCATTCATCCCAATTACCTACCTTAAGCTCCTCCAGATTAATAAACTCTTTAAGTATCTGTGCATTTTTACTATTAAACCACTCTATCTTTTTTGCTATGTCTATATCACTTTCCCCATTTACCTTATTCCCTTGCTTCATCTCTGGCTTCATCTCTGGTGTGTCTTTTGGTGCATCTAACTTTGGTGCTGGGTTATTCGGTATTTCTTGTCTCCAGTTTTTTGCTTGTAGTTTTCCTTCGCTAATAAGTCTTCTTACCTCTGAATTAACTATAACAGTCCCTAGTGCGTGTTCTATCGCCCTCTTTATCGCTCGTGTTTCCGCTATCGCAAGGATATCATGCCCAATACGATGGCTTTCTCTGTTTGCCATCTCTTCCTTGGAGCAAGACCCGTGTCCAGTCCCAGTTCTCTCCTCTCCATTTGCCCTTACGACTATCTTGCATTTTACTATCACGATGTTGGAGTCATATCTGACTACTTCTGTATCTAGGTTATAGGATGGAATGGTGTTAAGTATCTTCAGTAATCCATCCTTGCTTATATCCACGTTCCCTCCGACTATTACAAAGTCGGCGGGTTCAAGCCTCAAGGCTTTCAGAAAATCAAATTGGCTTTCCATAAAACCCTCCTATAGGTTAAAATGAGGAGCAAAGCCCCTCTTAGAAATTAACTATGTAAAAGCAGTAGGGTAGTTGTT
>JBCNVF010000019.1 GCA_039630355.1 Brevinematia bacterium | reverse complement strand
TGTGTGTGTGTGTGTGCTCCTCCCCTTAGGGATTGAAACTGGAGCGTCACCATACACTCCATTTCAAGCTCCTCCCGTTTTTACCTGCCCTTTTAGGGATTGAAACTCCTCTCCTGTTATCAGGACTCTAGGGAGGTAGCACCGTTTTTACCTGCCCTTTTAGGGATTGAAACCTGCTCCACAGCAGGTTGTGACTTCGTATATAGTCAGTTTTTACCTGCCCTTTTAGGGATTGAAACTTCAACACCTTTTCGGATATGATTCTTTCTCTATGGGTTTTTACCTGCCCTTTTAGGGATTGAAACTGGATGTAGAAAATGTAAGAGACGTTGCTATGCTGAGTTTTTACCTGCCCTTTTAGGGATTGAAACGGCAACTTCTAGTCTTCAATGCAACTTTTAATCTTCGTTTTTACCTGCCCTTTTAGGGATTGAAACGGCTAGGAGAATATAGCTCTCTCTCGTACTCATATATAGTTTTTACCTGCCCTTTTAGGGATTGAAACCATTAGTTAACGAAAATGTGCAAAAAACCCCTTTATTGTTTTTACCTACCCTTTTAGGGATTGAAACCTGAAAATAAAGCAACAAGAAATGAAACAAACCGAGAAGTTTTTACCTGCCCTTTTAGGGATTGAAACTTTGAACAGCAATCCTTACCTTCTTCGGAGGTTTTTGTTTTTACCTGCCCTTTTAGGGATTGAAACAACGCTTGTTTTTTGTCATATTTCTTCACTTCCATTATTGTTTTTACCTGTCCTTTTAGGGATTGAAACAAGAATGAGAAGCGATGAAGGTAAGTTTATTTCTTACGAGAGATATGCAGGTTTCTTGACTAATTCTAGAGATTGAAACAATACTTTTCCGTTTCGTCATTCTTTGAAAAAAGACACCCTCGGCAAATATACTAAACTTATGTTCTCAGGTATAATAAAATACACAGGAATCATTGTTAGATCCCTTAACAAAACCGATGGCGAGATAACCATAAAAACTCCGGAAGTCTCTAAAGTTGTAGAAATTGGCGGTAGCGTAGCAGTAAATGGCGCATGCCTAACCGTTATCAGAAAAACACCAGATGAACTCACTTTCTTCGTAAGTAGCGAAACCTCAGAAAAAAGCACCATCCCTAAACTCAAACCAGACACAGTAGTAAACCTAGAACTCCCATCAACCCCCTCAAGTTTTCTTGACGGTCACATAGTTCTAGGACACATTGACACCATAGGACAAGTAAACGAAATAATACCCATCGGAAATTCATACAAACTTACAATATCCATCCCCAAGAACTTCATGAAAAACTTAGTTTACAAAGGTTCAGTAGCAGTAGACGGAATAAGTCTAACCATATCAGAAATAAACGATTCACTTAGAACTTTCTCAGTAGCAGTCATACCTCACACCTACGAAAACACAAACATAAAATACCTCAAGCCAGAAGAGTATGTAAACATTGAGTTTGACATAATAGGAAAATACATTGAGAGATTGCTCTCAACGAAAGATAAGCCCATAACAATGGAAAAACTGAAAGACTTCCTAGGAACATAACCCCAAGACCCCACCCCCCACCTTGACTAAACAGCAAGTTGAAAAACCCAAAAATAAAAGGTACACCCAGTAGTTTAGATAACAAACCCTAACTCCCACTAGACAAGTAAACAAACTCTCAAACCCTTTACACCCCCTCCAACCACAAAAACCACTCTCCATCAAGCCCACTAAACCTACCGAGAAAGTATTCATAAGAAACCACTCACCCAGTCCCGTCAGGGACTGCGAGAAAAAAGAAAAACCATTCCCAACTACCAAACCTTGGAACTTACCACATCTATACTCTTAAGTGGAAAAAACAGAAAACTACCATATAACATTTTAGCCTTGAAAAATCTATACTACTTTTGTATTTTTTCTAGGAGGTAGCCTTATGGGAATGACTATCGCTGAAAAGATCTTAGCAGAGCACGCTATAAATGATAATGGTAGCATCGGCAGAAAATATGTAGAACCCGGAGAGATAATAAACGCTAGAATTGACTTCTGCTTCGGCAACGATATAACCGCCCCAATAGCAATAGAGGAGTTTGAAGAAGTAGGAGCAAGCGATGTCTTTGATAAAGAAAGAGTAGCACTCATTCCAGATCATTTCTCTCCAGCAAAAGACATAAAAAGCGCAGACCAAATAAACATTCTCAGAAAGTTTGCTAGGAAACTGAATTTACCCTACTTCTACGAAATCGGAAAAGTAGGAATAGAGCATATACTTCTGATAGAAGAAGGATTGGTCCTGCCCGGAGATCTAGTAATAGGAGCAGACTCTCATACCTGCACACTAGGAGCACTCGGAGCTTTTGCAACTGGAGTTGGCTCTACAGATCTCGCTTATGCTATGATAACAGGAGAAATCTGGCTAAAAGTTCCTGAAAGCATTAAGTTCATATATTACGGCAAAATGGGAAAATGGGTTTCCTCAAAAGATCTAATACTCTACACAATCTCAGATATAGGAGTTGACGGAGCACTATACAAAGCTATGGAGTTTTCGGGAGAAACTATTAGACAAATGTCATTTGAGTCAAGATTAACAATAACTAACATGGCTATTGAAGCTGGCGGAAAAACCGGAATAATTGAAGCAGACGAAAAAACCCTTTCCTACATAGAAAAACAAGCAAAGAGAAAATATAAACTCTACACCTCAGACCCAGACGCAAAGTATTCTGAAATCAGAGAATACAACGTATCCAAAATAGAACCACAAGTTGCCCTACCACACCTCCCATCAAACTGTAAAAACGTTTCAGAGCTAACCCATATCAAGATAGATCAAGCTTTCATCGGATCCTGCACCAACGGAAAAATAGAAGATCTGAGAGTAGTAGCAGAACTACTCAAGGGAAAAAAAATACACCCGGAAGTCAGATGCATAATAACTCCAGCTACTCAGGTTGTATACTATAAAGCACTGAAAGAAGGACTTATTGAAATCTTTCTTGAAGCTGGGGCAGTAGTAACAATGCCAACTTGCGGTCCATGTCTTGGTGGACATGTCGGAATACTAGGCAAAGGAGAAAAGGCAATCTCAACAACAAACAGAAACTTTGTTGGGAGAATGGGAGATGCACCAACCAGTGAGGTTTACCTTTCAAGCCCTGCAGTTGCGGTAGCTTCCGCCATAATGGGAAGAATCGCACATCCTGACGAAGTTGCAAAACCTAGCGAAACCCTAACTTAAACAGAAAAGACTTACAACTTCTCTTACCTTATCCCTGTAACCATCAGATCAAATAGGCGTAACGTAAAGTCCGTGAAAATTCTTACAAGAATAGGACCTAGCAATAGCATAAGAAGACCTACCGCTATAAGCTTAGGAACGAAAGTGAGAGTTTGCTCCTGAATTGATGTAGTAGCTTGGAATATGCTTACTATCAACCCCACAAGTAATGAAACAATCAGAAACGGCAACGATAGTATAGCAGTCTGAATCAGCGTTTCATTAAGAAGCCTTAACACTATACCTATTTCGTTCATGCTTACTTTCCACCGAATCCTGTAAGCATTATGCTTTCAGTAAAGAACCTCTGGTTGAAAACATATATTATTATGACAGGTATAAGCGCTATCAGCGATGCAGCCATAACGAGTTCCCACTGAGAACCATAAGCTGTCTGGAATGCAGTAAGCCCAACAGGTATAGTCTTCACCTCCTCTGAATTTAGAACAACCAACGGCCATAGAAAGTCATTCCACTGGAAGAGGAAAGTAAATGTCCCTAGGGTTGCTAAGGCTCCTTTTGACAGAGGTAGTATAACATGCCACAGTATCTGGAGTCTGTTAGCCCCGTCAATAAACGCTGCTTCTTCAAGGTCGTAAGGAATAGACACGAAAAACTGTCTAAGTAAGAAAGTGCCAAATGCTGAGAAAAGAGCAATCAAAATAACTGCTATAAGGGTATTAACAAGACCTAGAGTCTTGAAGAGTATATACACTGGTATCATTGTAACTGTGAATGGAATCATCAGCGTGCCTAGGTAGAGAAGGAATATTGCATCCCTACCAAACCATCTCATTCTTGCAAAAGCATACGCTGCCAGAGTGCAAGTCACAAGTTGCCCGAATGTGGTAACAGTAGCTACTATAAGACTGTTTCTGTAGTATTTGTCAAAAGGCACAGAAATCCACGCTTTAACGAAGTTAGCCCACCACGCCCTCACTTGCTCATAACCTTCTCTATAACCACCAGTTACGAAATTCCCCTTCTGATCAACATAGATATATCCAAACCTCTGTGGTATGAACCTTTTATCGTAAATATCTTCAGGATCTTTAAGCGCAGTAGATATTGTCCATAAGAAGGGTATCACCATTGTAAAACCACCTATTGAGAGAATTATATAAGCTATCAAGTTCCTTATCCTTTCTTTTCTCTTTCTCTCCTCAACTAAACTCTGACCATAGAACGCTTCCCTAGTTGCCATACAACCCTCCATCTATTTATTACCACGAAGAGGTGGTAGATTCTTGACTCAACTTCCACTGAACTATTGTAAATATCATCATGACGATGAACAGAAATACTGACAAAGCTGCAGCATATCCCATCTGAAACCACTGGAAGGCATTGTTGTAAATGTAGTAAACTATAGTTTTTGTAGCTCCCGCAGGACCACCACCCGTCAAAACATACTGCGAACCAAATGCTTGGAACCCATTTATTATACCAATTATGATTATGAAGAAATTCGTAGGCGCAAGCATTGGCCAAGTGATATAAGCAAACTTTTGCACCTCATTAGCACCATCTATATCTGCTGCTTCATACAAAAAAGACGGTATCTGCTGAAGTGAAGCAAGATAAACAAGCATAGTATATCCTACATTCTTCCATACATCCATAATGATTATAGCAATTCTTGCCCAGTTACCATCACCTAGCCAGCTCGGAGGATTAATCACACCTATCAACTTCAAAAACTCGTTCAGTAAGCCTTGATCATTGTATATCCATCTCCACAACATAGCAACCGCTACCAAGTTTGAAATATAAGGCAGGAAGTAAAGAGTCCTAAACACAGCTATACCCTTAAGCCTCTGATTCAGAGCAAGAGCAAGGATTATAGCAAAAGCCATCCCCAGCGGAATCTCAAGCATAAATATCAAGGTATTTATGAAATACCTCCAGAAGTCCTTATCTCTGGTAAAGAGCTTTTTGAAGTTCTCAAAACCCACAAACTGTATTCCCGTCCTCCCACCAATGAAAGAAATATCAACAATTCCCTTAACACCTTCAGCAGGAAAATCACCTTTAGGAACAAGAACCGTTCCCTCCTGCAAGTTAAACTCTTCTCCTACCTTTACTGAAGAAACCTTAACTGGATAGTTGGCATTCGTAGCCCCCCTAGGAATAGTCACACTCTCCTTTACAATCCCAGTAAATACAATCTTCCTAGAATACACAGACTTAATACTTATTGACTCTGCAGAAACCTCAAGCCCCTCTTTGTAAATTCCGCTAACTACACTTTTAAACCTACCAGAAACTTCAACAGAACTACCTACTGCTATCTCAAATTCACTATCATTCTCAAACTTTAGAATAGTATTCGTTATCACCTCCTTGTTATTCTCATCAAGATACTTAACTATAACTTCTACATCAAACTCGTGTTTTTCAGGAAATGTGTAAGTAAACTCTTCCTTACCTTTAACCGAAATAGGCAATATCGTAGTCTCGCCTATTTTAGGTAGCCTGTATGTAAGTGACTGGAGTAAATTCTTATCAACTCTTCCAGAAAATCTCTTGTCTATGGTAACATCAGACTCTATTATAGTCCCCTTGGGTATAGTGATATCTTCCTGCGCAGGAGAAGAAATAACAAAAGTAACCTCTCCCTCAGCATTAGATGGATAACTAATACCGTCCCACTTTGTAAGCGCTAAGAAGAATACCGCTACTACCGGAAACGCTGTTATCAAAAGAAAACCAAAGAAATTCGGAGAAAGAAACGCAAAAGCAGTAAAGAATTCTTTTATAGCTTTCTGAATCTTTATCCTCCTAGAAAGCGCATCCATACCAATACCTCCGCATCTGCTAGATATAATTAAAAAGGTTTAAACATGAAATTTCAATATTTTTTAACTGAAGCTTAGTTAAGAGTTTGGTACTTTTTTGTGAGAAAGTATTCTGAATACCCCGTGTTCATAACTCATCCAAGCAATCCTCAAACCTTCCCCTCCTAACCCTAGCATACCTGCCTTACCTAAAGGTAGAAGAATGTAAGAGAACAACTTTCGCTATCTTCTTCCTGAGTTTGGATGGAAGGTCAAGTAGAAGGTTTTTGATAAAGTGATTTACAATTTTCTTGTCATTCATACATTCCTCCTCTTGCTTTTATCTTACAAGGTAAGAGGAAGTCCTTTCACTTTAATTTTCACCAAACTCTCCTACAAACTTGCTCTATCTCTTCTTGAATTTAGCAGTTCTCTTAAATCAAGATTTTCTCCAAAATGAAACGGATAAGTGAATATAAAGTAATTCTGGGAAGTGCCTCAGAAGGTAGAAGAGAGGTATTCAAAAAATTTTTCAAAGACTTCACGACGATGCCGTCCTACATTGACGAAGAAAGAGAAGCAGAAAAGCTTGGAGACTACAAAAATAACCCAATTATCCTAACTATGTTCCTATCATACAAGAAGAACTTAGAAATACGATCCAGACTGGCTACATCCGATAAGTTTATACTAATAACCTTTGACACCGTAGTCGTCCATCAAGGTGAGATAAAATTCAAGCCTAAAAACAAGGAAATAGCCAGAACATGGTTCTACTCCTACAGAAACGACTTTCAAGAGATAGTTACTTCCTACGCATTGTATGTATCTGACATTGATGTAACAGTAAACGACTTTGATATTTCAGTTGTATATCTAAAGAACATACCTGATGAAGAGATAGAAAGGTATATACAGCAGAACCCTGTTGAGGCATGGTCAGGTGGGATAGCAATAGAAAGGACTGAGAATTTCTTTGAGATAGTAGAAGGAGTGGTAGATAGTATAATTGGAGCACCTATGAAAAAGATAATAGATCAGCTTAACCTACTAATTAGTTAGCACCACATTTGTTATATTACTCAAAGGACTGTAGATCTTCTTAGAAGCAGAATACCCAGCAACTGCTATGTAATACTGAAAACCCTTTATGAAGACAATATTTCCACTTTCACTTTGAACAGTAAGTGGAAGCTCAAAGACATAATTTGTCGGCTCAGAAGTAGGTAGGACACTGAAAGTTGGTAGTGCTCTTGTCTCCATATTGGGAATCTTAGGTTTTTCACCTAAAGACTTTGTTGTGTCTGCTATTTCGCTATAAGAGGACGATGCAAAAACCACATAACCAGAAAAATAATCTTCATCGTTAAATCCCCAAAACTCAAGTTTGATAGTATCATTAGTGGTAAACCATACCTTTAGTCCCATCGGAGGCCTGAGAGTAACAACAAGCTCTGGAACATCTATACCGCAGGAAGTCAAAACTAAGATCAAGATAGCAATCACTCCACGCTGAAAACTCATAGCTAAAGTATCAAAGTTTAGAAAGTTAAAATTCAAAACGAACAACTACTCAAGCCCCTACCATCAAATGGTTATCTTCCTAACCTCAATTATATCCTGATTTGAAGAAATCTTGTCTATCACTTCCTTAGATGGCTCGGAGTCCAGAGTTATTATGGTTAAAGCTTTATCTCCCCTCTTAGCTCTCGTAACTTTCATCTCACCTATGTTTATATTCGCCTCGCCAAGAACTGTGCCTAAAAATCCTATGACACCTGGCTTATCATAATTCCTCACAAACAACATATTTTCCGTTGGATCAAGCTCCATATAGTAGTTATCAATCTTGACAATTTTTGCATCATTGTTAGGATAGACAGTGTACCAAATCTCCACTCTCTTCGTTTTAGTAACTACCAAAACCTTAACCAAGTTTGAAAACACTGAAAAAGATTCTTCCTCTTTAGCCTCCAGTAGCTTAATTCCATGCGACTCCAAGTATAATAGAGAATTGACATAATTGACAGAATTCTCACCAACAATTTTCTCCATAAATCCTTTTGCTACCGCCCTAGTAACTATCTGCACTGGATCTTCTGTAATATGACCCGAGTAGGAAACCACCAATTGCAAAACTCCTCCATTGGAAAGTTGTGCAGAGATCTTACCAACAATCTCCCCCATTAAGATAAATTCCCTAAGATCCTTATACTTCTGTAGACTCACCGAGGGCATATTGACAGCATTGATTATAACCCCATCTTTGAAAAATTTGACAATAGATTCAGCAATCTCAACTGAAACATTATCCTGAGCTTCCTCTGTTGATGCACCAAGGTGAGGAACAACAATACAGTTTTTAGCACCTACAAGCGGATTATTCACGGGAGGCTCAACCGAAAAAACATCAATAGCAGCACCAGCTATCCTTCCCGAATTCAAAGCATCCGCAAGATCCTGCTCATTGATAATACCACCTCTTGCACAGTTAATTATTCTGACAGTAGGTTTCATCATTTCTATCTCTTTCCTAGTAACCATGTTCTTAGTCTGCTCTGTTAACGGAACATGGAAGGTTATAAAATCCGATTCTCTATAGATTTCCTCAAGATCGCAGAGTCTAACACCTATCTGTGATGCTCTTTCTTCAGTTACATACGGATCATAAGCTAAAACTTCCATTCCAAGCGCTAAACATCTCTTAGCAACCTCAGTCCCAATCTTACCAAGACCAATGACACCTATTTTCTTCCTATAAAGCTCAACACCTCTAAATGATTTCCTATCCCACCCTCCATTAACCGTAGAAATGTGAGCAAACGGTATTTTTCTTGCTATTGAGAATAATAAAGCTATAGCATGTTCAGCAGTGGAGATAACATTACCTGTGGGAGAATTCATAACAACTATTCCCTTCTGAGTAGCATAAGAAACATCTATCGTATCCAATCCCACACCAGCCCTGGCTATTATCTTTAGCCTCTTGCCTGCATCAATTACATCTCTATCAACTTTCGTTGAACTTCTAACTACCAAAACATCATAGCCTGGTATCTTATCAATAAGTTCTTCTTTTGAAGTCTTCTCATTAACAGTAACAGAGATCTCTTCATAGTAAGAGAGTATATCCAGGCCAACCTTTGAAAAACCATCCGCGCAGAAAACTTTCACCTTGCCTCCCATACTCAACTCCCCTTAAGGATACACTTAGATTAAATGTAAAAACTAAACTTTTTCAACTATTTCAAAACCTTTACAACAAATATATAATTTGCAAATCTCCAAATTTTGGAATTTACTGTTGATTACAATTCTTAACTTGAGAATCTGTGGAAACTAAGTTTATAATAAGCAAGAAAGGTGAAAATGTATGAAGACAATAATGATCAAAGGGAGCGAAGTATCAAGAAAATATTACGTTATAGATGCCGAAGGGAAACCCTTAGGAAGACTAGGTGTTGTTATAGCAAAACTTCTTATGGGCAAACATAAAGTTAACTATACTCCTCATATTGATAACGGTGATTTCGTTATTGTTAAGAATGCTTCAAAAGCTATCCTGACAGGTAAAAAGCCCGAGTATAAGGTATTCTTCTGGCACTCTGGATACCCAGGTGGGTTGAAGCACCTTCACTTTAAGGAAGCAATAGCAAAAAATCCAAGGTTTGTATTTGAAAGAGTTGTGAGAGGAATGCTACCGAAAAATAGACTGAGAAAACATAGATTGCGAAGGCTTATTGTCTTCAAAGACGAAAATATTAAAGCTCCTATTGGTGCAATTGAATACAAAATTTAGGAGGTAATATGAAAACCCTAACAACTCCAACAAGAGGTGCAAGAAAAACTTCTGTCACCAGAGTTTTCCTAAAGCCTGGTGGTAAGGGTAGAATTACAATAAACGGTAAAGATCTGAAAGAGTATTTCAGAGGAATAGAAAGTTATATCAACATTGTATTAGAACCCTTCAAGGTAACTAATACTCTCAACAAGTTTGACATTTATGCAACAGTAAGAGGTGGAGGTATCTCTTCCCAAGCCCAGGCTATCAGACATGGCATTGCACTGGCTCTGGCAAACTATGATCCTCAGACATTAAGACCTACACTTAGGAAGCTAAACTTGGTTAGAAGAGATCCCAGAATGGTGGAAAGGAAAAAATACGGCGAGGTTAAAGCAAGAAAATCCAAGCAATACTCAAAGAGATAGTTCTTAGATGTCACCTTTCATCGCCATTGTCTATAATCCTGACAAAAATGAGGCGAAAAGAATAATAGATGTCCTAAAGAATTTCTTCACAAGAGAAAGAATTGAATTTTTCATTTTAAAAACCGATTTTTCGGACTTTTCTGCAAATCTCAGCTCTTATAAGGATATTAAGAAACCAGATTTTGTCGTAAGCATTGGTGGTGACGGAACGCTACTCTACTCCGCTAGACTCTTTTCAAAGTATGAAGTCCCCATTGCGGGAGTAGACGTAGGTAAACTTGGATTTCTTATGCATTTTTCAGAAAATGACCTTGAGGAACTTACCCAATTGATCGTGTCAGAGAAATACGAAGTTGAGAATAGAATGATGTTAGAAGTGGAAATAAAAATTAGTGGGAAGGAGACATACTACAACTCTGCGCTAAACGAGGTTGTGATCTCCAGAGGAAAACTCCACCGCCTTATTGAGATAGAGGTCCTTATTGACGGAGAGTTTTTCAATAGATACCGAGGAGATGGAATCATCGTCTCCACACCTACTGGTTCTACCGCATACTCACTCTCTGCCTTTGGCCCGATATTGATGCCAACTATGGAGAATATTCTAATAACCCCTATATGTCCACACACTCTCTCAGCAAGATCCATAGTGCTTGACAAAGATAGCACCGTCACTCTCAAAGTAGATTACCTTTCACCACTACCGGTTGTAGTATTTGATGGGCAAGAGTATATTGACGTTGACGGTAAGACTGAGCTAAACATAAAAAGAAGCAAGTTCTATGCAAAAGTTGTTAGAAACCCCAAAAGAAAGTTTTTTGAAACCCTTAGGACAAAGTTAAGTTGGTAGTGAATATCCCCTACGGAGGCTTTATGAAGAAAGTTTGTTATTTTGGGTCAGGAGAGTTTTCCAAAGCAGTTCTTGAAGGTCTACTACATATTTCTTGTGACTACAAGATTGATTTTGTAGTAACTAAGTCAGACAAAGAGAAAGGAAGAGGAAGGGTTCTAAGTCCTACTCCTGTTAAGGAATTAGCAATCTCTAATAGCATTGAGTTTACGGATAATGAAAATATCAGGTCACAAGAGTTTTTTAACCTCTTAAGTTCTAAAGGCTTTGATCTATTTATTGTGTGCGACTATGGGAAAATAATTCCTAGAGAAATCTTTGAAATGCCACCTATGAAGACAGTAGGCATCCATCCCTCGTTACTTCCGAAATACAGAGGACCTTCTCCTATTCACTTTGCTTTGCTAAACTGTGACAAAGTCACAGGAACTACAATTTTCTACATAAATGAGAAAATGGATGCTGGGGAAATCTTACTTCAGAAAGAAGTGGAAATTGACGAAGATGATGACTACTCATCCCTAAAAAGGAAACTTACCGAGTTGTCTATAGAGCTGATAGCTAGGTTCTTTGAAAATCCCAACATTACTCCAGTTCCACAGGAGGATAGTTTAGCAACTTTTACCAAGATCATAAGAAAGGAAGACTCAAGAATTGACTGGAGTAAAGAAGCCAGACACATATTCGGTCAGGTCAGAGCTTTTGTTGAATGGCCTAAAGCTTATTGTTTCTACAAAGGTAGAATGGTGAAGATTCTTAAAGCTAGGTATTCGGAAGAAGAAACTAGCGGTGACTTTGGTGAAGTTATTAGGCTAGGCGATAGAATAGGCATTAAGACAGGGAGGGGAGTGCTGGAAGTAGAAAAGCTACTCCCAGAGAATTCTAAAGTAATGGATGCTAAATCTTTTGTAAACGGTTACAGGGTAAAAGTAGGTGATAAGTTTGAATAGCTACATTCCCATTATTTCATACCCAGCGTCCACGTATATAACCTCACCAGTTATTCCAGAAGAGAGGTTACTTAAAAGAAACAGAGCAGTTTCTGCTACTTCCTCCGCACTTACGTTTCGCTTGAGTGCAGATCTTTTAGGATACTCTTCATACATACTCATAAATCCACTTATACCTCTAGCAGCTAATGTTTTTATTGGTCCTGCAGAAATTGCATTACACCTTATACCTCTTGAACCTAGGTCGTAAGCGATGTATCTTACACTAGACTCAAGCGCAGCTTTTGCAACACCCATAACGTTGTAGTTCGGAACCGCTCTGACAGAGCCAAGGTAAGTCATAGTAACTATGGCAGAGTTGTCATTCAAATACTTCTCTGCCTCTTTGACAATCTTGACAAGAGAATAAGCACTTATATCAAGTGCGATTCTAAATGCCTCTCTAGTGGTATCAATATATCTTCCCTGTAGTGCCTCCCTTGGAGCAAAAGCAATTGAGTGCACAATAAAATCAATCTTTCCAAACTCTCTACCAACGAATTCAAAAAGCCTCACAATATCTTCATCCTTTGAAACATCACATGGAAAAATCTTTGCATTAATTTCACTGGCTAATTCCTTGATTTTATCTTCTTCACCTAAGTAGGAAAGAAGTATCTCTGCCTTCTCTCTATGCAGTGACTTTGATATTGCCCACGCAATACTCCATTTGTTAGCAACACCAAAAACAACTCCCCTCTTACCTTCCATCAATCCCATAAAACACCTCCAGAATGCTAAAAATAATACAAAAACCCCAAATACCGATTCAAGTTAATTAACTACAATGCCGATGAATTCTAAAATTCAACAATCAGGCATGTCTTTCTTTTATTTCCCTTGCAATACCCATCTGGACCAAAGGAATACTCTTCTTAACAAGCACATAAGAAGCTCGATTTAGGTGAAGCTTTGTAACTCAAGAAGACTATCTAGAAACAAAGAGGTTAAGTAAGCGAAAAGTTCGGAATCTTGCTTTCTCACCTAGTGGAAGTAATGGAAATTGGAACTTATCAGGCAGTTATTTATAGTCTTGATTGAACATTTAAACTAAACTCATTTATAATTTTTAAGAGGTGATTGATGAAGAATTCTAGAATTCTAACAATCCGTGATCTTATCTTATCCTCCTTTGCTCCAGATACAATCTCCTACGAATATTCCTCTTGGTACTTTGAAGGTAAATGCTCAACAAAAAGGGATATCCTCCAAGAACTCCTTGATATAATACCAGACATTACAATTGACGCTTTCTCACTGAAAAAGACAGGTAAAAATTCATATAAATACTCTGTAAGATTCTCTTTTATAGAAGACGAAATATCTTTTGGTGAAATTTTCAACCTACAAGACGATTACGAAGAGGAGTAAAACACATGGATAAACTAGGCCTAACCCCAAGAGAGATTGTTGAAGAGCTAAGTAAATACATAATAGGGCAAGAAGAAGCTAAAAAAGCAGTTGCAATAGCCTTAAGAAATAGAAACAGAAGAAAAGCCTTACCAGACAGCTTGAAAGAAGAAATAATACCCAAAAACATCTTAATGATAGGTCCAACCGGAGTTGGTAAGACGGAAATAGCACGGCGAATGGCAAGCATAATAAATGCTCCTTTTGTTAAAGTTGAAGCAACAAAGTTTACAGAGATTGGCTACATTGGCAGAAGTGTGGAATCAATGGTAAGAGATCTAGTAAATACTGCCTACTCTATGGTAAAGAAGGAGCACATCTCAAGAAATATTGATAAATACGATAAAAAAGTGAATGAGATCATATACAAATACCTAATAAAATCAAACCCCTCTCTGATTGAACTTGACAAAAGTGAGGTAATAAACCAGATAAAAAAAGGAATTTACGACGATGTTGTGATTGAGATAGAAATAGAAGAACTACCCAAAGAGAACTTAATGACATTTGAAGAAATTCTAGAAACTGGAAATTTTGGACAAATAGTTGATGTTCAAAATCCCTTTGATTTGATATTTGGATCCAAAGAGAAGAAAAAGAAAAAAAGGGTCGCCGTTAGAGATGCTAGAATACTGCTATCATCCATAGAATCCGAAAAAGCTATAAACCCCTCCGATATAGCAGATGAGGCTAGGAAGAGAACAGAAGAAGAAGGAATAATATTCATAGATGAGATAGATAAGCTTATAAGTAAAGGTGAAACCACAGGACCTAATGTCTCAAGAGAAGGTGTGCAAAGGGATCTTTTACCAATTGTTGAAGGAACGACAGTCAATACCAAATACGGTCCCGTCAGAACTGACCACATCCTTTTCATTTCAGCAGGAGCATTCTCAAAAAATAAACCCTCAGATTTAATAGCAGAACTTCAGGGAAGATTTCCAATAAGAGTAGAGCTTAAACCTCTGTCTATGGAGGACCTAGAGAGAATACTAGTTGAACCGAAAAATGCTCTTGTAAAACAATACAAACTCCTTATGGCAACAGAAAACGTCAAGCTTGAGTTTGAGAATTCAGCAATAAGAAGAATAGCAGAGATAGCTTACGATTCTAACCAGAAACTTGAAAATATAGGAGCCAGAAGATTATACACTGTGATGGAAAAGCTTCTTGAAGATATCGCATTTGAGGCACCAGAACTATCTGGAAGGGAAATAATCATAACCAAAGAGTATGTAGATAAGAAACTTTCAAGCATTATACAAAACGAAGACTTAGCTAAGTATGTCCTTTAGAAACAGAATACTTTTTCTTTACGATATAGATGGAACCCTAGTCAAACTAGATGGCGGAAGATTGGTATACCAGAAAGTTCTCTCAGAAACCCTTCGCAAGGATATATCCTTAGAGCATATTGACTGGCTTGGTACTACCGATGTAGAAGTAATTCACAAAATTCTCTGCGATAACGGATTTGCAGGAAAACAGTTAGTTACAAAAATGTTTGAAGTTTTTGAAAAAGCCTCTGAGCTATTTAGAGAAATGATAGAAAAAAACCCTGAGAAACTTAGAGCACTACCATACGCAAAAGAAACAACTGAGTGGACATACAAAAACTACTACAACTGCCTACTCACTGGAAACATAAGAAAAATTGCGTATATGAAACTCTCACCATTCGGTATGGACAAATACTTCCCAGTAGGCGCATTTGGAGATGAAAAGAAAAGCAGAACGAAGTTAGTGCCAATAGCAATAAAAAGATCAATGAAACACTACAACACAAGTTTTGACGAATTTTTCATAATTGGAGACTCTCACAGAGACACAATAACCGCAAGGGAAAATGGAATAAGGTCAATAATAGTTACCACAGGCAAAATGAGCAAGGAAGAATTAGAAAAATTCGCTCCAGACTTTCTGATAGATTCCCTCTCCGAACTTCCCAAAATAGTAGCTCAATTTACTGATTCACCTTCCCCCATTCCTTACACCCCTGATTCCCCTCACAAACAACACTAAATACTCAACACCCGAAATGATAGTCACCATCGCCACAAAGAGAACAATGTAGTAAGGCAAAAGTGAGAATACCTCAACCGAAAGCAATTGGTTTCCCGAAACTGAATAAACCGTAAGATTTACAAAAATTAGGTAGACAAACACAAGAATTATCCCTACAAACTGCACTGTCGTTTTGACTTTCGCAAAAAGCGTAGTAGGTATGGAAAACCCCCACCTCTCGGAAATAGGTTTAAGAATACTAACAATAACATCCCTGAAAAGAATGACAAAGAAAAGCCAGATAGGTATCATCAAATAATCAACTAGAGAAATTGCAAGAAGAGTCCCCAGCACCAAAAACTTATCTGCTATGGGATCAATGATAAAACCAAATTTGCTCTCAACATTGTATTTCCTTGCAAGAATCCCATCAAAAGCATCCGTCAAAGCCCCTATAACAAAAAGAAAAAATGCTATCAGTATATTCACCAACCCACCACTTAAAACAAGAACAAGTATCACCGGGAATAAGGCTACTCTCGCCAAAGTAAATATGTTGACAAGAATAAGCTTTGACCTAAATTGCTCTTGCATATAAATCATATCCTACCACTTTCACTATGAAGCTTTCAACAAAATCTCCTTTCCTCAACCCCTTAGCAGACATTAGATGAACAGCTCCATCAACCTCTGGAGAATTATACTCACTTCTTGCTATGTAATTCCTCTCGTCCAAAACTTCATCAACAATAAGCTTCATAACTTTACCAACAAGTTTCTTAAGACTATTCTGAGTTATCTCCTGCTGAACTCTTAAAAGCCTATTCCTCCTTCTCATTTTGACAGCCTTTGACACATCATCTACCAGCGAAAAAGCCTGTGTCTCCTCCTCATGCGAATATGCAAAAACCCCAACCCACGTAAACTGAACTTGCTTTATAAACTCCTCAAGCTCTCTAAACTCCTCTGCACTCTCGCTAGGAAACCCTACAATAAAGGTAGTCCTAATAGCTGAGTCTTCTGCCTTGCTCCTTATCTTCTCAATAAGCTCAATATACTTTCTTTTTGATCCTCCTCTCCCCATAAGTTTAAGAATTCTATCACTCACATGCTGAAGAGGTATATCAAAGTAATTACAGACCTTCTCTATCTCAACTATTGCAGAAATTACTTCGTCACTTACTTCGGTAGGATAGAGATAGTGTAACCTTATCCAATTAATACCCTCAACCTTACTAAGACTATACAGTAGTTCTGGTAACTTTGGCCTACCATAAATATCTATCCCATAACTTGTAGTATCTTGCGAAACCAAGATCAGCTCTTTTACGCCACTGTCAGCTAAAAATTTTGCCTCCTCAACAATACTCTCTATACTTCTGCTTCTTTGTCTTCCCCTTATTAAGGGTATAGCACAAAAGGAACACGAGTGGTTACACCCTTCCGAAATCTTGACATAGGCATAAGGAAGCTCTTTGTTCACAAGCCTTCTAACTTCTTGCTCAGCAAAGACAATATCTCTATACTCATAAGCTGTATCCAGAAATTTGTTGTTCCCGGGTTCAGTTAGTAAGTTGACTAACGCTGTATAATCCCTAACTCCTGAGATCAGATCTATCTCTGGAATTTCCTCTACTAACTCTTTTCTATATCTCTCCGCTAAGCACCCGAAAACTACTAGTTTTTTCCCACCTTCTCTTCTTCCCTTAAACTCTTCCTTCAGTTTAGCATACGTTAGAATGTAATCTATTGATTCCTGCTTTGCACTTTCTATGAAACCACAAGTATTAACAAGTATAATGTCGGCGCTCTCAGGATCATCAACTACCTCAGCTCCGTTTTCAACTAGCAGGAAAGCTACCTTCTCAGAATCAACAATGTTTTTCGCACATCCTAGTGTTTCAATAAAGATTTTCTTTCCGCTAAGCTTCTGCATAAGGACTACCACTTATCACTTTCTTTCCTCAAGGTATACCCTATATCCAACCTCCTGAAGCCTATCGTCTTTGGTATTAACCTCATCTTCCATCTTCTTTCTAAACTCCTTTAGTTTCTGTCTCAACTCTGGATACTTTATGGAAAGAATCCTGATCGCTAACAGTCCTGCATTCCTTGCGTTGTTTATAGCAACCGTTGCTACAGGAACTCCAGCCGGCATTTGAACTATTGAAAGAAGAGAGTCAAGACCATTTAGTGAAGTAGTCTTTACTGGCACACCTATTACTGGTAAAGTCGTCATTGACGCTGTCATACCAGGAAGATGAGCAGAACCACCGGCACCAGCTATTATCAGGTCTATCCCTCTCTCTTCGGCAGTTTTGGCATACTCATACATCTTCTCAGGAGTTCTATGAGCAGAAACAACTCTTATCTCGTATTCAACCCCAAATTCTTCCAAAACTTTAGCTGCCTCGGACATTACCTCAAGATCCGAATCACTTCCCATTATTATCCCCACCTTCATACCTCTCTCCCTTAACTTTTAGTTTTTCTTTCACAAGCTTAGCCTTCTCTAAGGCTAACTCAAGATCTCTGTCAATCACTGTAACATGCCCCATCTTCCTACGAGGAAAGGTTTCTCTCTTACCATAGATGTGCAAATAAACACCGGGTATCCTTAGCACTTCTTCCACTCCCTCATACACTGCTTTCCCATAGTATCCATCACTACCCAATAGGTTGACCATAACAGCTGAAACCAAAAGATCCGTTGCCCCCAAAGGAAGTCCTAAAATTGCTCTGATATGCTGTTCAAATTGACTAGTAGCACAAGCCTCTATTGTGTAATGACCTGAGTTATGTGGCCTCGGAGCTATCTCATTTACTAAAACCCTATCATCCCTTGAGAGGAAAAATTCTATCCCAAACACTCCCACACCACCTAACGCCTCAACAGTTTTTACCGCAAGCCTCTTCACCTCGTCAACTACACTAGTTTCCACCCTCGCAGGAGCAATAAGAAAATCAAGAATATTCCCCCTAGGATCAAACACCATCTCAACAACTGGGAAAACCGCAATCTCTCCATACCTATTCCTTGCTACCATCACAGCAAGTTCTTTAGCAATATCAATAAATTCCTCAATATAAGATGGAGATGTTATTGCTCTCTCCAAATCATCTCTACTTCTTATAACAAAAGTTCCTCTTCCGTCGTAACCCCCTCTCCTTGCCTTCTGAACACACGGAAATACATCTATCTCACCAACCCCACCTATCTCTCTAAACTCAGGTGTCGGAATACCATGCTGTTTCAGAAACCTTTTCTGCAAAAGCTTATCCTGAATAATATCTAAAATTTCAGGAGAAGGAAAAACTTTGTATTTTATCTCCCGAAGATAAGAAGTATCCACACTTTCTATATCGTAGGTAATAACATCAGATACTTCTGCTAGCTTTTTCACATACTCGGAATTCCTGAAGTCTCCTACTATCTGATTTGCAACCATTGACGCCGGAGAGTGGGGAGTAGGATCTAGAACAACAACCTCCAGTCCCATCTTCCTAGCTTCCTGAGCCATCATCTTCGCAAGCTGTCCACCACCAAGTATACCTATCCTCAGATCCATCAAACTTGAAACCCTTTGAGAATTCATACCCAAATTTTAACCAAACATCCTCAGTTATTTCAAGTCGCTAGAAAATGAGCCTAAAACAGATTTCTCTAATTGACTACCCCACAAGTCCTCTGTCACTACTTCTAAATACTTGTAAGCTATCAAAATCATCTCCTGAGAAAAATTCCTAAAACTCTCCTCACTTTGCATTCCCAGAGCTAAATAAGAAAACATAACCATAACACACCAACAACACCCCTTATTTACCTAACGAGAGTTAGAATCTATTGATCTCAGAAGTCTTCAAATTGAAAGTGACTTGGAATAACTAAGAATATAATACCAAACCATAGATACTGCAAAAACCAAAAAGTAGTCAAACCATCGGAAATCTGAATTGATCCTAAACATCACAACTTAAGGAAAAGAGGTGATAGTATGTTTAGAGAAAATATAACCTTCCAAAAAACACTCAAGAAACCCATCTCCTTTGAAGGAATAGGATTGCACAAAGGAGAGTATTCTCTAATTCATCTTCTACCATCGGATGAAAACACTGGAATAATGTTTGAGTTTGATAATAAAGTTTTCCCAGTAAGTCCAAAGAATGTTTGTGATACCTTACAAAACATAACACTCTGTTTTAATAGTTACAAAATAATGACAGTAGAACATCTATTCTCAGTATTCGTTGGACTAGGAATTGACAACGTTGTTATTAAAGTAGTGAGTGGAAGCGAAATTCCTATTCTTGAAGGAAGTGCACAAGTTTTTGTAGAGAAAGTTCTAGAGGTTGGAACAGTTCAACAGAGTGCTAGGAGGAACTACCTGTTTTTAGGTAAAGAATACTCGTTTTACAAAAACGAAGATCAATACATCATTGCAAGACCGAGTGATAGGTTAGTAATAGACTATGAGGTAGAGTTTGAGGTAATTGGTAAAGAAAGCATAAGGATTGAGATCAACGAGGAGAACTACGTGAAAGAGATAAGTAGGGCAAGAACCTTTGGGTTTCTTGAGGATGCTGAAAAACTTAAGAAAGCAGGACTAGCCTTAGGAGCAAGTATGGAGAACGTCCATGTTTACAGCAGAGCTGAAAGAAAATCTCTCAATGGTGATAGGTATCATAACGAGAATGTAAGACATAAGGTGCTGGACCTACTGGGAGCAATAGCACTCACCAATCCCAGAGTAGTTGGAGAGTTCATAGCAAGGAAAAGTGGACACTACATTGACTGCAAACTCATAATGAACATAGTTGAAGGTGAGAGTAAAGAAGAGGGGAAAATTGTCTAGTTATATCTTTATTATTTCTCTAGAGTTGCTTTGGCAAAACCCTACACACCCTTGCTTTAGAAGCGCCAGCAATCGCAACAGCTATTGCATCTGCACAATCATCAGGCTTTGGTATCTCATTAAGTCTCAGTAACATCCTCACAAGATTTTGAATTTGAACCTTAGGGTGTTTCCCTTTCGAGCCTACTATCAACCTTTTAACTTCTGAAGGAGTTATACCAACCAGTGTAATATTTTTTTGCAAAACTGCAAGCTTGACTACTCCGACCATCTGGGCAACCTTCATTCCAGTTTTCACATTTTTGCCAAAGAAAATTTCCTCCACACATACCATGTCAGGTTTGTACTCCGAAATTAGAGAAGATAGTGAAGAGTAGATAATAACCAATTTTTGATTGAAATCTTGCTGTGAACTCGTATCTATAACTCCAGCTTTGACAAGGCTAAATGTTTCACTTTCCTCATCAACTATCCCAAAACCTAGAAGTGAATATCCTGGATCTATTCCAAGAAATCTCATAAATATTTCGCATATTTATCCTGACTCTTCATAAGCCTAACAAGCTCTCTTATTGACTGATCCTCAGACTTTTTTGTAATCAAAACATTATCACCATCTTTGACCACAATAACATCCTCAAGACAACTCACAGCAATCACCCCTGTTGTTTCGCCAATTATCAAGGAATCCTTAACATTGTAAGTTATCACATTTCCCTCAATAGTATTACCATTTCCATCTCTCTCATTCAACCTATATACAGCTGACCAAGAACCAACATCATCCCACTCAAAATCTCCTTTTACACACAAAACCGACTTACTCTTCTCCATAACACCATAGTCAATAGAAATACTTTCCAGTTTCTCAAACTCTCTAAGAACAACCTCCCCTTCGTATTCCTTTCCTATAGCCTCATCAATGTTAAGAAGTGCTTCAGTAAGAGCAGGCATGCATTTAGATATCTCCTCAAGTATTACAGAAACCTTCCAAACAAACATCCCACTATTCCAGAAAAATTTTCCGCTACTTAGGTATTCAACCGCCTTATCATAAGAAGGTTTCTCAACAAATCTCCTTACCTCAAAAACATTTCTCCCAAGAAAAGAATCTATCACATTTCCAACTTCTATATACCCATACCCTGTATCTGGTCTTGAAGGTTTTATACCTATAGTCACCAAAGAAAGATACTTCTCTGCAACACTGAACCCTGCGTCAACGGTATTCAAAAACTTATCTACACCACCGATGTAGTGATCCGAAGGAGTGACAAACATGG
Organism: Brevinematia bacterium; assembly: GCA_039630355.1. Lineage (NCBI taxonomy): Bacteria > Pseudomonadati > Spirochaetota > Brevinematia > Brevinematia bacterium. The sequence goes on along the minus strand of JBCNVF010000019.1, from coordinate 45,021 downwards.
TACAATCTCCGAGATACTTCCTTACATAAACTGCAGACAATCCGATAGCAGAAGCGGTATTCCTCGGCAAAGGCTCAACAATTATGTTCTCTTGCCTAAGCGAGGGTAACTGCTCCTCAACCAATTCAACTAGATCAGAAGAGGTAACAACAAAAATCTTATCCTCATCCACTAATTCACTAACCCTAGCGTAAGTGTGCTGTATCATGGATCTGTCGCCAAAAAGATTAAGAAATTGCTTTGGATAAGAACTTCTACTTTTGGGCCAGAATCTCTCTCCTCTCCCACCAGCCATTATCACCACACACCGCATAAATGCTCACTCCCATCAGTTAGTAATTTTAACAAACCTTTCGTAACCACTCGCAAATAAACTCTTCGTGCTCTCGTAATCTATTGCAAACAATACATTCCTCTGCGGGTCAAAACAGTAGAAGTTAGTTGAAATGTTGGTAAGCACAAGCAATAAGAATCGTTCCCCAGCGTTGTAAAGCCTTATATAAGAAATAGGAGAATTGGTTTTTGGTATGAATAATGAATACCTCCTGTCATCCCTATCTATAAAGTATTCTATTTGAATGCTCCTTAAGTTTTTGAGAAATTCAGTCTCTACAAAAACAGAATCTACTTCTTTGTGCAAAGGTTGTAACAAGAACCAAACTTTATTACTGTTTGTAAAAACAAACACGTTTGTTGACGAAACCGGCTTATACTCAAACCCCATAACATTCGTCCACTGGTAAGTAAAGATGTTCCTATCCCTTATCTCATAAGGATACTTGAGAATATTGTCTATTTTGTATGCATATACAAGGTAAATAGTAGCATAGTTATCGTTAAGCAAGGTATAGTAATAGTCCTTCGTAGGAGCTAAATTACCCACTCTAAGCCTATTTGTCTTCCCCCTAACATCAAATTCTATTTCAGCATTAGGAATATTAAACCCAAAAGCAACATTAATGTCCTCTACCTCATTTGAGGATATAGTTCCTAAGCTCTCAATATCGCCTAAAATGTTGACCACGAAATTACCTAACTTCGGATCCACTCTATCAACAACATTTGAATGTGAAACAAACCAAGTGTCGTTTGACTTAAACAGAGTATATCTATACTCCTTGGTCCTATCATAATAATCCCTAAAATATACCGAAACAAAAGAGACATCTTGGTGGGTAAATTCCCCGACTAAAAATTTCTGCTTTTTGAGTACCTTTACCTCTCCTCTCTCAAAAATGAAAAAGACTAACAAAAGAACAGCAAGAACAAGAAGGAGGGAAAGTATCGTTAATGTCTTCCCCCTCATATACCTTCCTTCATTTTTTCTCTTTCTTACCTAATCTATGAGGCCTTGGACCTTTTCTAGTCCTTGCGTTAGTTCTTGTCCTCTGTCCTCTGACTGGTAACCCTTTCTTATGTCTTATTCCTCTATAGCAACCGATGTCTATCAACCTCTTTACATTAATCTTTATCTCCGTTCTCAAATCTCCTTCAACTTTATAGTTTTTCTCTATTTCGTTCTTAAGCTTATTGAATTCCTCCTCAGTAAGCTCAGAAACTTTCTTATTTGGGTCAATTCCTAGCTTCTTTGGTATACTGTAAGCTAAGGATTTACCAATTCCAAATATATACCTAAGGGCAACAAGTAACCTTTTGTTAGGAAGCTCAACTCCCGCTATACGTGCCATGACACTCTACCTCCTTTCTGCCTTTGCTTATGCTTAGCATTCTCACAGATAACCATAACTCTCCCCTTCCTCTTCACTACTTTGCATTTCTCACATATAGGTTTAACCGAAGCCCTCACCTTCATAAACTCCTCTTTCAAGCCTAAAAATTTTAGACAAGCTACCCCATAAAATTCAACTTAACCGCTACTCACCAACAACAAATTCCGATTTCCATTAGGTGATAGAAAAAATTCTAAACTTTTTGTTTACCTCCTCTCTTTGTTTCTAGATAGTGTTTGTCGGTCACAAAACTCTACTTCATGCCAAGTCTCAAATGCTCGTTGAGAAAAAGTATTTACCTAGCTCCGATAAAGATTGTGAGAGTAGTGAAAAGAGAACTATTCTCTAACTACAAATTTTGGAAGTTACTGCCACCAATTAGAGCCCAAATTGCCAAAAGACTTACGTTTTGATTAAAATAGAAAAATATGAAAAAACTTTTACCAATTCTTCTTATATTCATACTTACACTTTGCGGATGCGGGCCTGCAATAAGGGAAAAGAAGGAAGAGATAGAAAAAATGGATATACCAACAATATACAGACTCGCGATAAAGTATTACTCTGAAGGACTTGTAGACGAATCGGAGATCCTATATAAAGAGATAATAAACAAATACTCACAACTTAAAACACCTAGTGAAGAAGAAAAAAGAACATACTTCTGGGCTCTTTACGAGGTAGGATTCATCAATTACACAAAGGGTATTTACAAAACTTCTAAAGAATACCTTGAAAAACTATTCTCTGAAGTTGGGAATAACCATACTTTACCTCAGGTAGTTCTAGGTAAGAAGATCTACTCAAAAGTTAAGTCAACGGAGTAGTAGTTGATGATAGTGCTTTTTGAAGAAAAAAAATCGGTAAATTGCCTTAAACCTTTTTCTCTAACAAGACCTATACAAGATCTCAAAAGTGGATTCTTGACAGTATCGGAAAGAATATCCTTTATGTATAATTCCGAAGTTAAGCTACTTACAAGAAGTGAAATGATGTTTCACTTTCCCGAAACAAGAATACTTTCATTTCAGGACATAACCAGAAAAAATAACATCATATTTCTAAACTCATCCTACTTCTGTCCAAAAGAGAATTTTGTTGATACCATGAACACCGTTGCTACCTTTGACGGCAGAGTGATATTTCTACACATTGATTCTTCAGAAATTAATTCCCCTGAGCTACTCTTAGAAGGCTTGTACGAAAACGATCTTCAGAAAGTAAAAGATGCACTTGATACTAGCATCCAAGAGGTAAATCTTAAGGAGATAAGCAACTTTGTCTTCTATCCTTGGGATTTAGTCTACCTTAATACCTTCCTAATGAAGCTTGACTTTGAGCTAATACTGAAACATTCCCTAGATGCTAGTCTGAGTAAAAACTTGGAGGATTTGGAAATAGAGGGAAGTAGCGAGTTTGTTATAGTTTCCAGAAAAGCAAGTATTTCCAAAGGAGTATTTATTGACGTAACCGAAGGTCCTGTTTTCATAGACGCAGAAGCGAGAATATCACCTCTTACAGTCATAACAGGTCCAGCATATATTGGCAAAAAGACTGTAGTTAGTCAAGCTAGAATAAGAGAAGGAAGCAACATAAGGAATGTATGCAAGGTATCTGGCGAAATAGAGGAAAGCATAATTGACTCATTTTCAAACAAGAATCACGAAGGATTTATTGGACATTCTTACATTGGGCAATGGGTAAACATTGGCGCAATGGCTACAAACAGCGATCTTAAAAACACCTACGACGAGGTAAAAGTTTTCCTGTCACCTAACGAGGTTATCAACACTGGACTTCTTAAAGTAGGGTGCTTCATAGGAGATTTCTCAAAAATAGGAATAGGTGTTCTCATCAACACTGGAACCGTCATAGGAGTTGGAGCAAATGTATTTTTTGAAGGCGAATTAGTGAGAAAATATGTTCCCAATTTCGCATGGGGTGGCAAAGAACCTTACAGAAAATTCCCACTACCAAGACTTATGAGCATGATCAAAACTATGTTTTCAAGAAGAGGAAAAGAAGTTAACGAATCTATTGAATTCATCTTAGCAAACCTATATAATCAAGTACAGAGCTAGTTAGATTCTGACGAAAATAAAAATGACAGTTAGTATTTTGATAACCTAACTTTGGAGGCATTAATGGAAAACTTCATAGGTATTGGTTATCTGACTTACTACTCAGAGGGGGATATAACTATGTACGATAAAGTTGACATAAACGTCAAAAGCGAAGAAGAGTTTCTTAAAGTTGTGGATAGTTTTGTAAAAGAGGGTAAATATTTTTTTATAAAGTTTTATGGAATTTCTTCTGAAATAGAGAGGCGCCTCAATTTGGTAATAACAAGAATATTTGAGCACTACGGAAGGGAAGATTTGTCGGACGTTATATACACTTGCGTCAAAGAACTCGTTCTGAACGCAAGTAAAGCCAATATAAAAAGAATAGTATTTGAAGAACATAATGTTGACCCTTCCGATGAGAAAAGCTTCTTAGCTGGTATGATAAAATTCAAAGAAGAGCTCTCAGAGATGAATTTACCGAAATATCTACCCAAACTAGCAAACAAAGACCTATATATAAGTGTAGCATTCTACCACTCCCAAGATGGAGTTAGGATAGAGGTTGTAAACAATGTGGCTATAACCGAGTTTGAGGATAAGAGGGTAAGAGAAAAGCTTAAGAAAGCTATGGGATATGATGACTTATCACAATTCTACCTTGAACAAGGAGATGAACTTGAGGGAGCTGGCATAGGAATAGCTCTTATCGTGATGTTGCTCAAAGGAGTAGGAATTGATCCCGCTCTTTTTAGAATCTCAGGACCTAACAACAACTATGTCCTAGCTAGAATAGAAATTCCTTTCACCGATAAATATGTAAGTGTAAGAAGAAGGCAGTAATATCACCTATTCACTAAAAACCTATCCAACCAAAATCCTGCCTCCTCTGGTAGTATCTTCACAGCCCTGAAAAGAGTAGCTATGGCCTCCTCCCTATTACCCAGAATATATTCAGCCCTTGCTAAGTATATCATGATCCTGCCCTTCAACTCAGAATCTTCTCTCACTTCACTCAGTAATTCTCTAAGCATACTCCTGGCAGTAGAATAATCCTTCTTATTGAAAAACTTCAAAACTATATATTTCAGTTTAACCTGTAGTTGTTGCAATTCCAAATCATAAGGTTGGACATACTCCTGAGACAAAGGAGCAGTATAGAGAGGCTTTATCTCTTGAACAGTCTTCTGATTCCCAATATTGTCAACGACTCTGGATTCCATATTAGTATAGAAGACTAAGTTAGTCAGTGTAACTGTATTGGTCTGAAAAAGCACAACCTCATTGGTTGTATAAACAGTTACATAATTAGTTGCAAAATTAGTCACGTAATTAGTTACATGATTAGTAAGAGCTATTTCTCTAAGATTCTGCAAGTGCGATTTTACCTCCACAAACTTTTGACCGTAAGTCTGACCTTCTAGAAAGTCCCTTTTTGACATCTCCATAAATATACCATTGTATTTCCTAGAAAAGTAGTAGTTAGTATAGTGCTTAGTAAAAGGAACAACAACATAAAAAAAGTTAGTATCAGAAGGAATTACATCAAAAAATATAGTTTCATTGGATGTAAGTTGAACCAAAGGTTGAACTTTAGAAAGGTTCCCACTAAAACTATCTCTTAACTTATAAACCAGATACCCTTCGGCACCCTCCACCTTCTCCCACCTTATTATAGCATTGTTCACACCCCTTACAAGCTCAACCGAAACCTTCGGCAGCGGAATATATACTATAAATCCAGAGGAATAATTTTGCTCTGGTATAAACTCAATAATATCTTCACCATTCTTGTTACCAAAAATGAAATAATAATTTGTGCCAACATTAGGCTTTGGATCTATAAGGTAGAAATATTCTTTCTCTCTCCTCAACTCAGCTTGTGAAAAAGTCCCCAATTTGTATACAGAACTTAAGTTGTTTGAAAATGAAGCAACATTTGAGATCATAACAGCACTACGATACACTGAAAAATTTATACCCTTTTCAGCAGACTTCCACTTCACAAAAACATCGCCATCTTCTACACCGTAAGTTATCAAAGATACATTTTGTGCCCCTCCCTCATGAGAAAACAAAAACAGCATTAGGAAAACAACAATTAGCACCTTCATAAAACCCACAGATAATATTATCGTAATTCCCAGCTTATTAGCAAATTGGATAGTTCTCTCCCTTCACCTAGTTTACATTGTTGTTAGTGAAGCGTATATTATTTATAATAGTTTTCGGTAAGGAAGATAATATGGACGGTGGAATGACTTTCAAGGTAGTTAAATACCGGCAAGGAAGTTACGTGATGATAGAAGGTGACAAGATTCCAGAGGAGTTTTATATAATCCAAGATGGTAAAGTGCAAGTGTTTGAAACAATTGACCCTATAATAAGGGGAACAAAAGAAGGAACAACTCTCTATAAAGGTGATTTTTTCGGTGTAGTATCCTGCATGAGTAAGAGAAGCAACATGGAAACGGTTTTAGTTCTGGAGGATACCTCTTTATTGTCAATCCACAGATCTCAGTTTGGAGAACTGATACAGAAGAGCACTCCTATCGCTATAAAAATCCTTAGATCATTCAGTCAAAAGCTTAGAGAATATGACTCAACTCTGACAAAACTCACTTTTAAGTCTCAGGTTGATGAAGATCCCTACTACCTTTTCAACATAGCTGAATTTTATTACTCCAAGAAGATGATGGAGCAAGCAGCTTATGCCTACAAAAAATACATAGAATACTGCCCAGACGGCGGTTATGTATCAGTAGCTAAGATGAAGCTCGCTTCTATTGACCCTATCATAGCAATGGCTGAACCCGAAGTTGATCCTTCAAGATCGGTTGAAAGATACCACGACGGCCAAGTTATTTTCTGCGAGCACGAATACGGGGAAAAGGCCTATGTTATACTAAAAGGCAATGTAAGAATAACAAAATTTGTAAATGGAAACGAAGTATTACTAGCAGTTCTTAAGGAAGGAGATATCTTTGGAGAAATGTCAATTCTTGAAAATAGACCCAGAAGCGCAACAGCTACAGCCGTTGGAAATGTAGAACTACTCTTTGTAAAGAGAGGAAACTTTGAAGCTATGGTTCATACAAGACCTGAAATAGCTACCAGAATAATAGAATTACTAAGCGACAGAATATGGGCAATATACCGCCAACTTGCAAATATAGCACTCAAAGAACCTAATGCAAGGATCTATGACGCCTTGATGATACAAATAGAGAAAAATAGAATTCCGATAAAACCCATGGAATCATTTAAGTTGAACTTCTCCATTGAGGATCTAATAAAGTTTCTTGGATATACTATGGAAGAAGGCAAGAAATATATAAAGAACATCCTTGATAACGACAAAAATATCACCATATCCCAGGACGGCAAAATAGTAGTAAATGATCTTGAGAAACTACTCAAGGATGTAACTTTCTACAAGAAAAAGCTTCTAATGGAACTGAAAATCCAGATAAGCAGACAGCAAGGAAAAACTTGAGAGTTCCTCATTTTGATTTCAACACACTTATACGCTTATAGTTTATCTTCTATGAAGAAAAAGTTAGCCTATCTCATGAAAATTTTGTTTACAGTTTACCTCTTTTTAGCGCTAATTCCCCTTACAATCATATTCGGAATCCTAGGAATAACCCTAACCTTTTTCTCAAGAAATCTAGCCCATTATGTTGAGAAAATGTATTTCAACACAATACTTACCCTTACTTTTACACGTGTAGAAATCTCTGGACTTGAAAACCTAGAGAGTGGTAAAAATTATATAGTCACCGCAAATCACCAAAGTGCATTTGACATCTTAGTTCTTTCCGCAAAGTTACCCTTGCAAATAAGGTGGGTCTCCAAAGAATCTGTATTCAGAATACCTATAATTGGACAATTCATGAGGCTTATGGGGTATATACCAATACCCAGAGAAAAGCTAAAAGAGTCAGTGAGCCTTATGAAAAAAATGGCTACCAAAACAGACGGTAGCCCAACTATATTTCCTGAAGGGACAAGGTCAGAAGATGGAAGATTACAAAAATTCAAAAGAGGCTTTGTTATCCTTGCTAGAACTACCAAACTAGATGTGCTACCCGTCGTGATAAAAGGAACCATAGAAATTATGAGAAAAGGCTCTCTTCTAGTAACACCCTTTAGAAGTGTAAAGGTAAAAATCCTATCACCTATAAGTAACGAAGAAGTTACAAACAACGAAGAAATCATAAACGAGCTTAGAAGAATATACTTAGTTAACCTTGAGCAAGAAAATCATCAGCCTTAAATAGAAAAAGTCCGAAAGTTTAAAGTATCGCTTTTAGCTAGCTCAAATACCGCCCGCTGGAGACTGAGCTAGTTTTTAGGCGGGATACAAATACTCCAGCCCAAATTGTGAATAAGCATTTTTCACAATTTGGATAACCTAAAAAATATGATCAGTGAAACCAGGATAAGAGTTAGATATTCAGAAACAGATCAGATGGGGGTAGTATACTATGCAAACTACTTTATCTGGATGGAGATTGGTAGAACCGATCTTATAAGGAAGTGGGGAATAACCTACAAAGAAATTGAAGAAAGGGGATTCCTTCTACCAGTTATTTATGCCTCAGCTAAGTTTTTAGGCTCTGCTTACTACGATGACGAGATTATCATTCAAAGTGCATTAGTGGAACTTACTAAAACCAGAGTAAGCATCGGGTATAAGATCTTCAGAGCAGACAAGGAAGTGAAACTTATATGCGTAGGAATATCAGATCTTGTATTTCTGGACAAGAGTAGCAGAAAAGTTGTCAAGGCTCCATCGTTTTTCGTTGAACTAATGAAAGTAGAAGACACAGAGGAATATAGGGAATTTGTTGAGTTTGTAAGGACTTCTTTAGCCCAGAAATAAGCTTATGCATTGTGGCAGTAGGATATGTGCCCCTTAGAAACTTCTCTGGGATCAGGAAAGCTTTTCATACATATTCCAGAGGCTAGTGGACACCTATCGTAAAATGGACAACCTTGACCCTTCTCATCCCTCTGAACTACCTGAAACTCTGGCACAAGGGTCTGACCAGGAACCGAAAAAAGCAAAAACCTAGTGTATGGATTTGTTGGATAAGAAAACACCTTCTCTGACTCACCAAACTCCATAACCCTACCCTTATACAAAACAAGCAAGTAGTCAGAAATGAATCTAGTTGTTGACATATCATGGGAAATATAAACATAAGTCAGATTGTGGTTTTTCTTAATTTCCATAAGCAAATTTAGAACTTGTGCTCTGACTGATACATCCAGCGATGACACAGGCTCATCAAGAACTAGAATACTAGGGTGAGATACTATACTCCTCGCTATGCTAACTCTCTGCTTCTCACCCCCACTCAGTTCATGAGGATATTTGTAAAGAATATCCCTACTCAACTTCACTTCCTCTATAACCTCCATTATTCTCTTCTCAATCTCGCTCCTTGAAAATCTCTTCCTAAAGATCAATGGCTCAGCTATTATTGTTTTCACATTCATACGCGGGTTCAAAGAACTTAAAGGATTCTGAGAAACCGTATGAATCTGTTTTAGATATTCTTTCCTCACTTCTGCTGAAAATATTGAGTTTCCGTTCCACCTAACATCACCCTTAGTCGGCCTTAAAGCTCCCAGGATTATATTGCCCAGAGTTGTTTTACCAGACCCGCTCTCACCAACTATTGAGAAGGTTGTACTTTTAGGAATATGTAAATTTATCCTCTCAAGAGCTTTCACAGGAATATACGAGAAGAACGTGTTAGGGTTTTTGATATAAAATGTATGAGATACTTCAATAATTTCTAAAAACTTATCCATCATTCAAATATCTCAACATCAACTACAGTATCATTGTCCTTAAGATTTACAGCTTTTATACCTCTGGCTGGCCTTCCCATAATAGGTATCTCATCTCCCGGAATTCTTATTATCATTCCCTTTGATGTTATTATCACAACTTCGTTCTCTTGAGACACAGGAAGAGTCCTTACAACCTTTCCCGTCTTTTCGTTCACACCAAAGTATACTACCCCCATTCCGCCTCTACCCTTTTGCAAGAACTCCACCATCTTTACTCGCTTTGCATACCCTCTTTCCGTAACTGCTAGAATCTCCTTACTATCGGTATACCTAGTCAGCCCAATCACATAATCATTACTTCTAAGTTTTATTCCCGTCATACCCCTAGCTATCCTACCCATAGGTCTTATCTTTTTCTCAGAAAACCTTAAAGCATAACCGTAAGCAGTTGATATTATCACATCGTCACTCCCACTGGTAAACACTGCATCTTGCAGAACATCCCCTTCCTCCGTAGATAACGCAATTATACCACTTGACCTTATGCTTCTAAACTCTTCTACACTTACCTTCTTTATCATCCCTCTTCTGGATACCATGGTTATATACCCCTTCTTATTTTCATCAAAAACAACCATTGCTCTTATATTCTCATCACTCCCAATGTTAAGAAACATTCTTATGTTCGCACCTCTTGCAGTTTTAGAAGACTCCGGTATTTTATACACATCTAGAGAATATGCCTTACCCTTGTCAGTGAATATTAACAATTTCTCAAGTGTATTAGCTATTATCAGATGCTCTATTGAATCTTCCTCCATAGTAGAAGTTGCAACAACACCTCTACCTCCCACTCTTTGGGACCTATATACAGAAAGAGGTATTCTCTTTATCATACCTATCTTCGTCAATATTATTGCTACATCCTCCTTTTGCACCAAGTCCTTTTCGTCAACTTCCTCAACCTCACCATACTCTATCTCAGTTCTCCTCTCATCACCATATTTCTCAGATAGATATCTAAGCTCTTCTTTCATTATTTCAAACACTCTTTTCTCACTTGACAGAATATCCTTCAGATCTTTTATCACTTCCACCAAATTCCTATGTTCTTCCTTTAGATCCTTGACTTCAATAGATGTAAGTTTTTGAAGTTTCATGTCTAGTATTGCATCTACCTGAGCTTCAGTAAGCTTAAATCTCTGTGACAACTTTACTTTTGCCACTGATGGAGAATCAGACGACTTTATCATTTCTACTACTTCATCAATGTTTCCCAAAGCCACTAATAGCCCCTCAACTATGTGTAGCCTTTCCTGAGCTTTCTTAAGCTCAAACTTTGCCTTTCTCGTTATCACCTCCTTCCTGTGCTCTACATAATGATAAATGATATCCTTAATGGACAGGACCTTAGGTTCGTTACCTACTAAGGCAACCATACTAATGCTAAATGTCTGTTGTAGCTGAGTATGTTTATATAACTTATTCATCACTATCATAGGATTGACTCCTCTTTTGAGCTCTAGAACTATCCTTATCCCATCTCTATCCGACTCATCCCTAACATCGGACACTTCATCAAGCTCTTCATCTTTAACTAACTCAGATATTCTCTCAACAATTGCTGACTTCCTAACTTGATATGGAATCTCGGTTATAACGACCAAATCTTTGCCACTTTTAAGTTTCTCCAATTCCATCTTTGCCCTTACCGTTACTCTACCTTCCCCCGTTTCATATGCTTTCTTCATCTCTTCATCACCTATTACTACTCCTCCAGTTGGGAAGTCAGGCCCCTTTATAAACTTCATCAAGTCTGCTACAGAACAGTTCCTATGGTCTATATAGTAAATCACTGCATCTACAACTTCTCTCAAGTTATGAGTAGGTATATTGGTAGCCATACCTACCGCTATTCCACTAGCACCATTCACAAGCAGATTGGGTAATACTCCTGGCAATACCGAAGGTTCCTCTAAAGAGTTATCAAAGTTAGGTCTAAAGTCAACAGTGTCTTTATCAATGTCCTTTAGCATTTCTTCCGCAATAGCTTCAAGCCTCGCCTCTGAGTATCTCATCGCTGCCGGAGGATCACCATCAATTGAGCCAAAATTCCCCTGACCATCAATAAGAGTGTATCTCATATTAAAATCCTGTGCCATTCTCACCAAAGCTTCGTATACCGAAACATCACCGTGAGGGTGATATTTACCTAAAGTATCTCCTACAATTCTTGCACACTTCTTATACGAAGTATTGTGCCGTAATCCTAGTTCATACATTGTGTAGAGTATTCTCCTCTGGACAGGCTTTAAGCCATCCCTTACATCTGGCAACGCTCTGCTTACAATAACACTCATTGCATAGGTCAGATAGGATTTTTTTACCTCTTCCTCCAGTACAGTCTCTATTACCCTATCCATATATTCCCCTCAAGCTTTGATCCTATTTTGAATGATTTTAAAACCAGAGTTCTAAAAACCTTCAAAAGTTCCAATTCAAAACTTACAAAACACCTAAGAAAACTCATTCTACTCTATAAAATCACACCTTGACGAGAATTAAACAGATTGCCGAAATACTCAAAAATCCCTATTTCCCCACGCAAAAATTCCTAAAAATAGCATCCATCAAATCTTCTGTAGTTACCTCTCCTACCATCTCACCAATATAAGACAAAGCATCCCTTATCCCTATCGCTATAAACTCTTCAGACATTCTGTCCCTAGCGGACTCGTAAGCCTCTTCAAGCGAAGAAATGACATCTAGGATAAATTGCCTATGTCTCTCGTTATTCACTAGAATGTTATTAACTTCGCTCTCAATATCCCCGATTACACTTTCCACAATCCTCTTTGAGAGTTTCTTAATACCTATTCCATCCTTAGCTGAGACTAAGAAATATTCTGCTATTTCAACGTTGTTGCTTTTCACAAACTCCAAAATTTCATCAACCACTCCTTGGAGCTTTGAGTCTTTAGAAGAAAAGCTTTCTCCAACATCCGCTAAACCAAAACCTGAAGAGATGAGATCTATTTTGTTTAGCACCAAAAATACATTTTTGCCTCCTGCATACATTTTAACAGTCTCCAGAGCTACCAAGTCCTCATCTGATGGTTTTAAAGAAATATCAAGGACCAAGAGTACAACATCTGAAGTTTCTATACTCCTAATAGTTCTCCTCACACCTTCTTGTTCTATAGGGTCTTCGGATTTTCTTATACCTGCAGTATCAAAAATACTCACGGGAACACCTTCTATTGAAATTATCTCCTTTATTACATCTCTCGTCGTTCCTGGAATACTAGATACTATAGATCTATCCTCTCCTATCAGTGCGTTCATAAGACTTGACTTACCAGCATTTGTCCTTCCAACTATGCAAATCTTAAGTCCCTCGCTAAAGAATCTACTATTTTTTGACTTCTCAATCAGATCTTCTAGTACCTCTTTGGACTCCAGAATCGTTTTCTCAATGTAATTCCAGTTTCTTTCAGCTAATTCCTCTTCAGGATGATCAACCAAAACTTCCAGATAAGCAAGAAGATTGAGCAAATTATTTTTAACCTCCTTTATCCTTTCCGAAAGTTTTCCGTCAAGGATATGCCTCGAAATCCTCAGATTTGAGGTATTTCTACTCATAACGAGAGAATTGACTGCTTCAGCTTGAAGTAGATCCATCTTACCATTTAGAACTGCTCTCTTAGTAAACTCTCCGGGGAGTGCCATCCGTAACCCTTGTTTCTTAAGTAGTTCCATAACCTTACCAACTATCAACGGATTTCCATGACAACTTATCTCAACCACATCCTCACCTGTGTAAGAATTTGGCTTTCTCATAACCGCAACAAGCACATCATCTAGTTTTTCACCACTCTCATCTACTATATACCCGTAGCTCAAGGTATGAGTCCTAGCATCCTTGAGACTCCTCTTACCTCTGAATAACTTATCAACTGACTCTATTGCTCTCTCACCCGAGACTCTTAATACACTAACAGCAGAATGAACATTTGGCGTTACAGGAGCAAAGATCGTATCTTCGTCAGAAAAAACCTCTCGCATAGTCTTATACTCTCCTTACTTCTTCGCTCTACGATAACGAAATTCTAATACAAACCCTCCATAATATTAAAAATGAAATCCTCTTACCAGCAAAGTCTAATTTTATATCTCACTCTACACAGCCTCCGGACTTCACTAAGAAAACTATTTTACCCAATCCTGAGAGAAAATGCAAGAAAAGTGAAAGAAAAACTATACCCAATCATTAAACTCTAGAACCTATTGCTACAGTCTCACTCTCTGCATTAACAGAAAAGCAAAAAAATTTCCAAACTTGAACTTATCAACAAAAGAGAAGAGATCAAACACCCAAAATATAGTATTCTAGAGAAAATTTTCTTGACAACGTTAAGCCTGATAAATAAAATAAAGAATGTAAAGGAGGTTTGCCTATGAACAAAAAGGAGCTTATTAGGAACATTTCAGGTTCCACCAAGCTCAGCCAAAAGGCTGTTTCTCAAGTTATTGACGCCTTACTGAAGGAACTTGAGAAAGTGGTTAAGAACAAGGGGACGCTTTCACTGGTAGGGTATTTCACTCTCTCCGTAAAGCAAAGAGCCCAAAGAACCGCTATCAACCCAAAGACCAAGCAGAAGATTACAATTCCCGCCAGAAACTATCCAGTGTTCAAGGTTGGAAGCAAGTTAAAGAAAATTGTCAAGTAAAACCCCTTTATCTAGGGGAGCATAAGCTCCCCTCATCCTAATCTATCTCAACCTTCACGGGTTTGACTTTCCATATCTCTTCAGCATATTCCCTTATCGTCCTATCACTGGAGAATTTGCCAATTCTTGCAACATTAAGTAGTGCTTTCTTGTTCCACTCATACTTATTCTCGTAAAGAGCAGAAATTTTCTGGTGAGTATCTTTATAGCTATTAAAGTCAGCAAGTAGGAAATACTCATCAGGAGCAGACCCTCCTCTTCCAAAGAGTAATGAATTATAGATAGGCTCAAATATTCCTTGCTCCTTGGGAGCAAAGTAACTATTGTTTATCATATCAAGTATTCTCTTGATATTTGCGTCAGAGTTGTATATCTCATAAGGGTTGTATTTCCCTGTCATTCTCAGTTCGGCAACTTCTTCTGCCCTAAGACCAAAGATGAATATATTCTCCTCTCCTACCTCTTCCATAATCTCAATATTTGCTCCATCAAGAGTTCCTATTGTTAAAGCTCCATTAAGGGCAAATTTCATATTTCCTGTTCCGGATGCTTCCTTACCAGCAGTAGATATCTGTTCACTAATGTTTGCAGATGGTATTATTTTCTCTGCTAGAGAAACATTATAATTGGGCACAAATACAACTCTTATCTTCTCATTTACACTTTTATCTCTATTGATAGTCTCCGCTATGCTATTTATAAGCTTTATGATAAGTTTTGCCATGTAGTACCCTGGAGCCGATTTTGCACCAAATATAAATGTCCTAGGATACATATCTAAATTTGGATTATCCTTCAGCTGGTTATACAGGTATATTATGTGCATAGCATTGAGCAACTGTCTCTTATACTCGTGTAATCTCTTGACTTGGACATCAAAGATACTGAGAGGGTCAATCTTAATATCACATACCTCCTTAACATATTTTGCTAACCTCTCCTTATTGTGCTGTTTTACCTTGTAGAACATTTCAAGAAAGCTCTTATCATCAGAATATTTTTCAAGCTTTCTAAGCTCACTTAGGTCCTTGATCCAACCATCGCCGATCGCATCAGTTATCAATTTACTCAAAGCTGGGTTAGCAACCAGTAACCATCTTCTCTGAGTCACGCCATTTGTTTTGTTGTTAAACCTCTCTGGAAATATCTCATAGAAGTCCTTCATCACACTATTCTTCAGAATTCTAGTATGCAGTTCCGAAACACCGTTTACAGAATGTGAACCCACAACACATAGATTTGCCATCCTCACCATCTTTGAAGGGCCTTCCTCAAATATGGAAACATTTCTTATCTTGTTCATATCATTGAATCTTACTGAAACTTCGTTTAGAAACCTTCTGTTTATTTCGGTTATAATCTGCAGATGCCGTGGGAAAAGTCTCTCAATCAAGGTAACCTCCCACTTCTCTAAGGCTTCTGGCATTACAGTGTGGTTTGTGTAGCCAAAAGTTCTTACTGTTATATCCCAAGCTTTGTTCCACGGCACTTCCTCAATGTCAACCAATATTCTCATAAGCTCTGGTATAGCAAGCGCTGGATGAGTGTCATTAAGCTGTATAGCAACTCTGTCCGGAAAGATTTCAAAATTGTTTCCAAATTGTTTCTTAAACCTTCTTATTATATCCTGAAGTGAAGCAGAAACAAAAAAATACTCCTGTTTCAACCTTAACTCTTTACCTTCATATATGTTATCATTCGGATACAAAACCTTAGAAATAACTTCGGATAAATTTTTATTCTCAACGGCTTTTATGTAATCACCATGGTTGAATATCTGTAGATCAAACTCCTCTGAAGCTCTAGCAGACCACAATCTCAATGTATTCACAGTATTTGTATCATAGCCTACCACAGGAGTATCATAAGGAACCGCTAGAACATCATGGGTATCAACCCATTCAAATTTCAACTCTCCACCCTTGACATATGAATGAACCCTACCATAAAACTTCACAGGCACAGTATATTCCGGCCTTTCTATTTCCCAAGGATTACCAAACTTCAACCATTCCTCCGGCTTTTCAATTTGATAACCATTCTGGAAAACTTGCTTGAATATTCCAAACTCATACCTTATACCATACCCATAAGCAGGATAACCCATCGTAGCCAGTGAATCAAGAAAACAAGAAGCAAGCCTTCCTAGTCCACCGTTACCGAGACCAGGATCTTCCTCAAGTTCCGCTAACTTCTCAATGTCTATTCCTATATCTTCCATCGCCTTTCTTACTTCCTCATCTATCCTTAGATTAATCATGTTGTTTACCAACATCCTCCCGATCAGAAACTCAAGTGAAAAATAATATACTCTCTTAATATCGGGAATCTCATAGTACCTCTGCTGTGTCTTTATCCACTTTTCTACAAGCCTATCCCTTACAGTCAAAGCTAAACTGAAAAGCTTATCCAAATCCGTAGCGGAATACTCATCTTTAACCATAGAATACTTTAAATGCTTTGCAAAAGAAGATTTTATTGAGTCTACATCACAACCTTCCTTATACTCCTTGAGTATCTTCCTTGTTACAGGATCCTTAACTAGTCTGCTTAAACTACCACCTGACATAAGCCTATGCCCCCAAAGTTACTATAAATTTTAATAAAAAAGACAAAACAATATCAAAGTCCGAAGTTTGCATAAAAGCTCAGCTAAACTGACAAACAAAGTAATAAGC
This sequence comes from Brevinematia bacterium, assembly GCA_039630355.1. Lineage (NCBI taxonomy): Bacteria > Pseudomonadati > Spirochaetota > Brevinematia > Brevinematia bacterium. Next base: position 28,012 of record JBCNVF010000019.1, on the reverse strand, counting down.
CCAGAGCTAGCTACTGAAACTATCTATATGTAATACCTACAAACAAAACCCCAACACTACACATATTCTCCGTAAACACTCTCCACTCTTACCTACATCTTCAAATCACACAAAAATACAACACCTAGTAATATAACCAAAAGAGGGTAAAAGGTTTTGACGAAAATCTCGTAAAAATGTTGAAAGAAATTCCAATGATATATAATATTTTCTTGTGTTATGAAGGTGTTAATAGTTGAAGACAATCCTTTGAACTTGAGATTATTTGCAGACACCCTTAACATGAAAGGTTTTGAGGTAATAACAGCAAGAAATGGCATGGAAGCTCTAGAAATACTAAAGAATGTTACTCCAGACATAATACTGCTTGACCTCTACATGCCAGGTATGAGTGGATTTAGGTTTGCAAGCGAGATATCAAAAGACCCAAGATATCAGGGAATACCAATAATAGTGGTAAGTGCTAGTTCATCAGTGTATGATGTGAAGGAAATGGCTTCGTATAACATCAAAGCTTACTTAGTCAAACCGGTTTCCCCTACTAAACTACTGGAAACCCTGAAAAAGGTAATAATACAAGAAGAAATAAGAGGAACAACTCAGAACCACCACCTTCAAGAAAAATCCAGCCTCCAAAAAGATGAAGAAACTGTAGCTCTTCTACGAAATGAGTCTCCAGAAAGAGTCAACAAAAGAGAATTAGAAACAGGAATAAGAATATCAGTAGATGACTTGATAGAAGGTATGATCTTGGGAGAACCTGTTGTTAAAAATAGGACAATAATATACAAGGAAGGTACGACGATAGATAGTAAGATTACTGAAAAGCTTAAATCCCTCGGAATAAGAGAAGTCTACATCACCAAGGAAAGCTTTGAGGAATTTAGAGACCTAATAGACATCAAAAGAGAAAAAGAAGAAACTAATGTTGACATTTTTAAAGATTTTGACGAATAGATACAAACATGGCATGGAATACTAGCTTTATGAATGAGCTTCTAGAAGTACTATCAGTTGGCTCAAAATTGTCAGAAATCTTCCAAAAGATAAGTGTCATCTTTTCTATAAAGTTTGGAACCAAAAACTTCTTCTTTGGTAACCAGAGAGAAATAATATATGGTTTCGGCAACAAATCAACAAAACACATCCTCAACCTCATCAGAGAAACCCAAGAACAAATAAACTACAAAGATGTAGAATGTGTAATGAAATTAAACAACTATTTCCTCTACTTTGACATAAACTCCTTTACAAGTAAGGAAGAGATAATATTATCCTACGCCATTATAGACAATTTTCTCAAAAACCATGAAAAATTTGAAACTATTTACACAAGATTCAAGTATCTCAAAGCTTTAGTATTCTCCATAGAGCCACTGATATATGAGATCTCAATAAAAAATGCCCTATCTCACTCATTGATCTCCTTAACAACTTTCACCGATATTGACAAAGCAATAATTGCAATCTTGTCTAACAAAAGAATGGAAGTAGTATCGGCAATCGGCATAGAAAAAGAAATTCTAAAGAACAAGGAAATACTGATAAACATAAAAAAGATTCTGTCAGGCGAAAAAGAGATATTCCTTAATATAGCAACCTCCCAAAACAACAAGCACAGGCTTGTCGGAATAGTTCCTCTAAGAGAGTTTAACGAAACAAAAGGAATACTACTCGTGGAGTTTAAAGAAACAAAAGAAAGCGTAACCGAGATTGACAAAGAAATCCTAAAGATTCTCTCCTTTGTAATGACACACAGAATAAAACTCTACGAGATGAATATAAACCTCATAAGGGCAAAAAAGAGAGCTGAAGAATTATCAAGACTGAAATCGGAGTTTGTTGCAAACGTTTCGCATGAACTAAGAACACCTCTTAACGCCATATTGGGCTTCGTAGAACTTCTAAAAATGGGAGACTTTCCAAAAAGTGAGCAGGATAAATACCTTGATTACATAATGTTTGCAGGAACATCGCTACTTGGGATGATAAACAACATACTTGATCTATCAAAAATAGAAGCAGGAGCAATGAAACCTATCTTCACCAGAATACAAGTTAAGGAGATCTCCGAAGAATTGGAAAGATATGGAAAGGTCCTTTCTAAAAACAAAAACATAGACTTTTACATAGAAAACAACACTGGCGATATGACTATAAATACAGACTACATGATGATAAAATCCATCCTAGTAAACCTGATATCTAACGCTGTAAAGTTTACCGAAAAAGGCTGGGTAAAAGTATCTATATACACAAAACCTAACAATGTAATTTTCAAGATTGAAGATACCGGAATAGGTATGAAGGAATCAGATCTAAAAAAAATCTTCACACCGTTTACCCAACTTGAAAACGTGAGGAATAAAAGGTTCTCAGGAACTGGTATTGGGCTATCTCTCTCAAAAAAGTTTGCTGATATGCTGAATGCTAAAATAATCCCCAAAACGAAAGGTGTAGGTAAAGGATGTATCTTCTACGTAGTTCTACCTACTTAACTACACTGATAGGTTGAAAAACTTTCTAAGAATACTTGCCCTTTCCTTACCAATAAAAGACTCAGTAGGAGGAATATTAGAATACAACATTATACTAGCATCTCTAAGGAGAAGTATAAGAAAGTTGATCATCTCACTTAGGTATGCAAAGCTTTCCTCATCATTATCACTAAACAACGAGATCATACTCAACTTGGACATAAGCCCCAAAAACGCCTTGTAATGAATAAAGTTTGCACTCTTTATAGTATTCTTAAGATCATTATACTCCCTGTATAGACTTCTTGAAGTATACCTCATTCCAAGCTTTTTTCTCTCATCCAGTTCTATCTCCCGAACCTTCTCAAGCAGAGATTTGAAGATAACCTTATTGGCAACCATAGATTCATCTGGTTGGAATACATACGTAAACTCCATAAAGTTCGTCCTATCATACAAAGGATTGTGGTTGTAAAATACCCCGTTTGATGAAAGAACTTCAAGAACACTCTCCAGAGAACCTGAGTTTCTAAGTCCCCAAACATTCATAAGAAACTTTACCTTCACACCATGACCTATTGTAGAAATATCACTAGTTATATACCCATACATCTTGCTAAAAGCAGGCACAAAATACTCATCAAACAGTATACTAAACCTCTCCACTATATCAAAAGATCTATCTATACCGTTACTCACAAAAGTGCTTCTAACTGAAAAATGATCATAGGCATTAGTAGCAATAACGTAATTTACCTTCTGATCAAAAAACAACCTCAACATTTTGTTCTTAACATTCAGAAACCTAATTAAATCATAGTCTATTATTTCCCTATCTATCAGCCCTAGAAGCTCATTATCCCTACCAGTGATAGATGTAGCATCAACTAGATTATCATACTCCGGCAGGGTTTTCAGAAATTCCATTATCTTTGAATTTATCTCCTTCTTCTGTTTCTCCCCCAATCTTACAGGTATATCATACCCATCAATATTTCTAGAAAGCGTTGTAACTGTGTATACTATAAAGCTACTATCTTCCTTCGCCTGAACCGGCATCATCTTATCAAAAACTACACTTTCTATCATAAATATAAATTTAATTACTTACCCGTACTTATTCAAATCTACACCTTCCAACAAAACGAAACTTTTACCTCCTCAAGCTTTAAACCTACACCTTTTACCAACTACTTAGAGCTACTTTTTAAAGCAGACAGACATAGATGTAGCGCCGAAGAAAGATCAAGGTAAAGAAGATTAGGATTTTGTTTCCTTACAGTATTGATTGCAAAAAGTATTTCATTCTGGTTATACCCCAAACTTCTTAAGGCCTTTACAAGATCATCAAAGTTTGACTCCTCTCCCTCAACTTTAATTCCAAGCCGATGAATTGTATTCTTCAGTTCTGCTACTATCCTCTCGGCAACCTTATCACCTACACCTTTGATTGCTGATATCACCTCGGGTTTATTCGTAGTTACAGCTCTTACTATTTCTGAAGGAGAAAGGTAGGATAAGATTCTCAAAGCTATTCTAGGACCAACATTACTAACCCCTGTCAAAACTAGAAAAAGTTTCTTTGAGTCCCTATCAATAAACCCATACAACTCCTCACCATCTTCGTAAACGTGCTTATGAACATAAATCTTATACTCTCTATTCACCTCCAACAAGTTTACATCCCTCAGAGGCAACAGAATACTATAGCCAATGTTGTTAACTTCAACCACAATCCTATTTTCCTCAACCTCGGTAACCTTTCCTACAAAGTATTCAAACATGCTACTTCCTGTTTATATAAGTTATTCCCGATGACTCAATGTCAGAGTATTTATCCGAGTCCATATGACACTTTTTGTACTTTTTACCACTACCACACCAGCAAGGATCATTGGGACCAGGTCGCTTCACCGCTCTTATTGTTCCGCTTTCCCTCTGCTGGGTAACAAAAGCAAAAGGATTTTTAGCCTCAAACTGCCCAAGTTCGTCATGCTTCTGATACATCTTATCCCAAGGAGTAGTAACAACCTTTGCAACTTGAACTTCTTCAGCCATCCTAAGCCTAGAAATTAACCTACAAAACTCACTTCTTATTTCCTTCATAGTATTGTGAAATATTTCATAAGCATCCAGCTTAAACTCAACCAAAGGATTTCTTTCACCATAGGACCTAAGAGTTATACCCTCCCTAAGTTCATCAATTTTATAAAGATGGTCTACCCACTTCATATCAATTATATTGAGAAGAATAAACCCTATTCCTTCATAGAATCTTTCATCAGAAACACCCTTTCCCATTCGCCACCTTATACCTTGATACACAAGTTCCGCAATTTTATCGTTTCTCTCCTCTTCGTTAGCAGAAGCTTTAAGTTGCTCCCTAATAAACTCTTCACTCACATCTAAAAGGAAAGTATTCTTAATCAGAGATAATATGTCATCTATCGTAAATGTAGACTTTTCAGAGCTTTTGTCAAAAAAATAATCCGAAATCATCTTCTTCACTAATTCATCAATTCCCTCTTTACGCAGAATTTTATCCCTTAGAGAATAAACTATATTTCTCTGTTCATTTAGAACATTATCATACTCTAGAAGATATCTTCTTATTTCAAAGTTATATCTCTCAACTCTCTTCTGAGCATTCTCTATAGCCGAAGTTAGCAATCTATGTTCTAACTCTTGACCATATTCCCACTTCATGATCTTCGCTAACCTCTTGAGTCTATCAGATCCAAACAACCTCAGCAATTCGTCCTCAAAGGAGATATAAAACCTTGTAAATCCAGGATCTCCCTGTCTGCCAGCTCTACCTCTTAGCTGATTGTCAATTCTTCTTGCTTCATGTCTTTCCGTGCCTATGATGTGAAGCCCACCAAGTTCTCTAACCCCCTCACCAAGTTTTATATCCACTCCTCTACCCGCCATGTTTGTAGCAACAGTTACTGCGAACTTCTTTCCAGCTTCAGCAATTATTTTAGCCTCCTTTTCGTGGTTTTTAGCGTTAAGGACATTGTGGGGTATCTTTTCTTTAGACAGCATTTTAGAAAGAATTTCCGACTTCTCCACAGAGATTGTTCCCACAAGCACAGGAACTCCTTTCTTATGGAGCTCTTTGATCTCTCTCACAACTGCCTCTAGTTTCTCCTTTTCCGTCGCAAATACCTTATCGTCAGCATCAACTCTTCTCACAGGCTTATGCGTAGGAATTACAACAACGTCAAGATGGTATATTTTCCAAAACTCTTCTGCTTCGGTCTCTGCAGTTCCCGTCATACCGGCAAGTTTCTTATACATCCTAAAATAGTTCTGGAAGGTTATGGTTGCAAGGGTTCTGAACTCCTGTTTTATTGCTACCCTCTCTTTAGCTTCAATAGCTTGGTGTAATCCGTCACTCCACCTTCTACCAAACATATACCTGCCCGTAAATTCATCTATTATCACAACCTCCCCACCAACGATGGAGTAATCAACATCCCTTTTGAAGAGATAGTGAGCCCTTATCGCCTGATTGATAGAGTGTATAAGCATAAGACTTTTAGAACTGAGAGCACTAAACAAATCTTTTGTCCCGGTAAGTTCCTCAACCTTTCTCATTCCCTCCTCTGTGAGGTAGGCGTTCTTGTCTTTTTCGTCTATTACAAAGTCACCAGTATTAGGAATAGGTTTACCTTCGCTATCAACTTGCGCAGGCTTGAGTTTCCTAGCTACATTGTCAGCAAGAACATATATCTCAGTATTCTCCATAGAAGGACCCGAAATTATAAGAGGAGTTCTAGCTTCATCTATAAGTATAGAGTCAACTTCGTCAATTATTGCATAATAATGTCCTCTCTGGACCTTGTCCTCAATTGAGTAAACCATGTTGTCCCTAAGATAGTCAAACCCAAATTCATTGTTTGTTCCATAAGTTATGTCCGCAATGTAAGCAGACTTTTTAGTAGCGCTAACAAGCTTTACCTTAAAATACTCGCTAACTTTCCTGTTAAGCTTATCCTCTGGTAGTATATCATCCGTAAAGTCTCCCCTAGGCCAAACTCTAAGATCATTTACAATTGCGTATTGTGCTTCCTGTGGATTGTTCCACTCAACTACATAACTCCTATCGTTAGGATTTATCACCCCCACACTTGCACCTAGAAAAAGGTATATTGGCCCCATCCATTCAGCATCTCTTCTGGCAAGATAGTCGTTAACCGTTACCAACTGAACATTATTACCAGTCAGGGATTCCACAAAAAGCGGTATTGTTGCTACTAAAGTTTTACCCTCCCCTGTTTTCATCTCCGCTATCTTGCCTTGAAACAATACAGTAGCACCTATTATCTGCACATCAAAATGCCTCATTCCCAGAGTTCTCTTCGCAGCCTCCCTAACAAGCGTAGCACCCTCTATAAAGTCTTCCTCCTTAACTTCACCTTGCTTCCTAACTTTATCCCTCAGTGCTGACGCTAACTGTATCAACTCAACATTGCTTAACTTATCATACTCCCTCTCAAGCTCTCCAACTTTCTCAACAATTGGCCTTATCTTCCTTATATCTCTCTCGTGCTTCGTACCAAAGATTTTCTCCAATAGCCCCATAAAAACCTCAGATATAAAAATATAGTCCATCTTCCCATTTAAAATCAAATTCCATAAGAGGTCAAAAACCCAACTTCGTTAGAAAGTAGACAAAATTCTAGCCCTCCATATGCTTACTTTCTCTGACTCTAGGTAGTATATGTTAGAGAAAAGTATTCACCCAGTCCCGACAGGGACTGCAAGAGACGTAGAAAGAGAAAGCAACCTATTTCATGAATATATACCCACTTACTGGTGGCAGTTCCCAACTAGTTGTTGTGCTTGTTATATTGGTTGTGGTTGTCCCTCTACTGTTCGTTGGGTCAACAACTATTTTCCATTCACCTGTTTCAAAGAACGGATATATTGTGACACCGTTAGTGCTGAAATTTACAGCTACTACGAATCTATTGGTCTCTCCAGGAACGTTACCATTATAGTTAAGAGCATAGACTATGTGTTTACTAGCTGACCAATTGAAGTTAGCACTGTTCCACTCGTTACCCCATTTGAACCACCCCTTACTTGCGGGATCTGGATCTGTTATCCTCAAAGCTGGATGATTCTTCCTAAGCTCAATAAGTCCTGAGTAGTAGTTGAATATATTCGTATTTGAAATCAACCAGGACCAATCAATATCACCATTGGCTTTACTAGTATTCTGTCCTATCCTAGGTCTTACGAATTCCTGCCCTGCCATAAGCATTGGAATCCCCATGGAAGTAAAAAGCACTATTGCACCAGCCTTGGAAGCATTCGTTGCGTCAGTTACACTTAGCCCACTGTAAGTGACAAGCTCGGTATATACAGAGTTTTCGTCATGGGATTCAAAGTAATTTACCACTTCTACCGGAGAAGCAAAAGTTCCTCCGTCCTTGTCGTAGTATATCATTCTTCCAACCCTTCCAACATTGTCATACCTTTCCCCTTCAAAGTCTCCTCTCCTTAACATTGCTTTCATCTTGTCGTGAAAAACCTGTCCCCACTGCGCTATACCAGTCCCCTTAAAATCAGAATGGTTAGGTAATTGCTCAGCTATCCAGATCTTGTTTGGATACTTCTGCCTGAGAGGACTTATTACCTGATTTATCAAGTATGTTCTTGCATTTTTGTAAGGATTACCACCTTCCATTGCGTAAGTTCCGTCAATCCTAAATCCATCAACATTGAACTCTTTTAAGTAATACTCTAGAGTATCATACACAAGTTTTAATGCCATCGGCTTCCATAAAGCAAATTTGTTTCCCCAAGGAGTTGAATCATCACCCGGATTTTCTATAACTCCATCCCCATCAAAATCAAAGTAGTAGGTTTTGTCTATAGTCCAAAGGTAGTTATTTTGATTTCCAGTGTGATTGAAAACAACATCAACTATTACCGCAATGCCAACTTTGTGAAGTTCATTAACCATAGTTTTAAATTCATCTGGAGTTCCGTAGTCAGAGTGTATAGCCATAAACAAAACAGGATTATACCCCCATGTATAGCCTGAGTAGAACTCTTGAACATGTATTGGCATTATCTCAATAGCGTTTACCCCAAGTGAAAGTAGATAGTTCGTCTTCTCAAGAATTCCTAAAAATTTACCTCTATTGTTTTGTGAAACTGTTGGATCGTTTGCGGTGAAACTTTCAACATGTAGTTCATAGATTATAAGCTCGGACTGGCTTGGTGGAGTGAATTGAACCCAAGATATTTGTGAATTGGTTCTCAGGACTGTGTTGAAACCTCCGTATCCATCGCTTGAGACATACTTTGAGTAAGGATCCGCAACCCAAGCGTTACCATCAATTACATACTTATACTCTTTACCATACACCGTTGAAAGAGGAAGTGAGGTTGTCCACACTGCACCTTCTGTGGTTAGAATCTTTTGCATAGGATTGGCGTCTTTATTCCAGCCATTGAAGCTTCCTGCTATACTTACACTCCTAGCCTTAGGAGCAAAAAGGTAGAAATAGACATTTCCGTCATTGGAGATGACAGCACCTAATTCTTGCGGTGGTTGGGAAATACCAGACTCGTCAGGAGAAGTTTTCGGTCTTAGCCCACAACCTGTAAAGGCAAACAAAAGCAAAAAAACTAAAACTATGGCAACAGCCTTCATAGTTTATCCTCTCCACCTCTTAATGATAAAAAAAGATATCCAAAGTTTCAAAAAGACCTAACTCACTTTCTGAAAATGCTTAGCCTAGAAGCAAAGAGTGTAAGTAAACAAAAAGTTGAATTTTATCTACTTACCTAATGGAAATTGGAACTCATTGGAAGACACCATTTTTTCTTGAATTATTGAAATCTAGGCATTCATAATATTCTTATCTTGTAGCTCTTGTGGCGGGCGTAGCTCAAATGGTTAGAGCATTGGACTGTGGCTCCAGAGGTTGCGGGTTCGAGTCCCGTCGCCCGCCCACTAGACCTTACTCCCTTTGAACTCCTTTATAATTTCCATAATCATCCTTTTAGCCACTGGTATTGCCTTTTTAACTTCCTCAGAGAGTGTATCATCATACATTCTAACCTCAGTGATACTGATACCCACAACCCTAACTTTAGCCTCAACATCTATTCCCAAACTTCTGGCCATCTCAATAGCAAGTGGAACCCCAATACCATGAGACGAGATTGCCTTAAGATTAAAGGGATACTCAGCATGATCTATCAAGTGCACCTCTCCAGCAGTATCTCCAAAAACAGCATCAACAATTACCATATACTCGGTATCTCCGAGTAAGTAAACTATTCTTGAAGGGTCCATCGTAGTAATAAACTCCACCTCTGGTTCATCAATTTCCTCGGACAGTTCCTCCACTACCCTTATACCAACAAAGTCATCTCCTCCCAGGGCATGACCAACACCAACTACTCCTATCTTCATACTTACTTCACATCCTCACTTGTAACTAAAACTTTTCTTAGGCAAGCTTAGTAGAAATGTTTCCAAAACAGTTCGTTTTCCAACTTTAGAAACTTTCCAAAGTTTCATTTCAAGTTTTACTTTATTTCCAAGCACCCCAGCACTAAAGCTCATCAACAATTCTTATCATAACACCCTGCCCCTTAACTACCTTAAGATTGTTTATCTCAGAGAGAGCTTTAACAAGATCCTTTTCTCTTGCATGGTGTGTAACCATAACTAGAGGAACAAACTCATGGGGACTTACCTCTTTCTGAATAACTGCAGCAATGCTTATATTATTGTCTCCAAGAATCTTTGAGATAGCACTTAGAACGCCAGGTCTGTCAATCACCGAAAATCTAAGATAATACCTAGAGTATATATCTCCAATTGATTTAATCTCTCTGTTTTCAAAATCTCTCATTTTGGCAACCAGTTTAGGATTGGAAATATTTTTGGCTATTTCTACTATATCAGCAACCACTGACACCGCTGTCGGATACCTTCCTGCTCCTTTACCATAGTACATTGATGTCCCAAGATTTTTGCTCTCAACAAGAACAGCGTTGTATTCATTTCTAACAAATGCAAGCTGGTTGGTTTTACTTATAAGCGCAGGATGAACTCTAACTTCTATCGTGCCATCATCGTCTAGCCTTGAGATTCCCAAAAGCTTTACAACAAATCCAAGCTCGTAGGCATACTTAACATCATCCAGTGAAATATTCCTTATTCCTTCAACGTATACTGAGTTAAAATCTATATACGCGTTAAAAGCCAATCTTGCAAGAATGGAAATCTTGTGAGCAGTATCAATCCCATCAATGTCCAATGTTGGATCAGCCTCTGCAAATCCAAGCTCCTGAGCCTTCTTAAGAGCAGATGCAAAATCCATATTCTCCTCAAACATCTTGGTCAAGATGAAATTAGTAGTTCCATTCAGAATACCAAGTATTTGGCTAATTCTGTCTCCCACAAGACTATCTGCAAGAACCCTTATTATCGGTATTCCACCAGCAACACTTGCCTCAAACCCAATTGCAACACCATACTGCTTTGCAAATGAGAAAATCTCGTTACCTTTTTCAGATAACAAAGCCTTATTAGCAGTTACCACACTCTTACCAGACTTCATTGCCTTAGTAAGGATATCAAAAGGAACATCAATTCCTCCAACTAACTCCACAACAATGTCAACTTCTTTATCCTGTATTATATCGTTGTAGTCTGAAGTCTTTTTCGCGTAAAGTATCTCTACCCCAGAACCTCCAAAGTTCTTACTAGCTACATACTTAAGCTCAACATCAACCCCTGCTCTCTCCCTGATAAGCTCTCTATTCTTCTGAAGAATATCTACAACCCCACCTCCGACTGTACCAAATCCTACTACACCAACAACTACTTTCCTCATAGACACTAAATTTTATAAAAACCCAGAATATTTACACAAATTCTACCTTCCCAAGTTAACAACACCTCTAGCAAGAATCCAACTTCCGACCAAGAGAAGTAATTTTAAACTTATTGCTATGTTTATTTACAATATAGTTCCAAAATGATCAAGGCAAGAAAAATTGGAATACTTCTAGGAATACTAATACTGGCTATCATACTTGGCATTATACTAGTCTCCTATATCTCCCATCTTATTGAGATAAGAAGTCTTCAGGACGTGATTTTGAAATTTATCAGATCAGCGCAATTAAGAGACAGAGACTCTCTGAGAGAAGTCTGTGGTGGGAAGGTATTCGTCAATCTCTTCTCTGGAAATATGGAAATAAACGAGTATTACATCGGTGAGCTAAATAAACAGTTTCCATCTAGCGCCCAGATAAAATTCCTAAGAATATACCAATCCTCAGAGTTTTTGCCAGAGGAGAAAAGAAAGTATGGCTTTATAGCTTGGAAAGTGAATCTACTCGTGATAGACGAAAAAAACCAATACGTAGGTGGTTATTCTTTCTATGTTTCAAAGGTCACAGAACTTGACGAAGCCGGAAACGAAACTACCTTATACAAGATTCTAGACATACTTAAAGTAGGAGACATTCTATTTTGAGTATGGTTTGGTTAATCTTGACAATGGTTTTTCTAATAGGAGCACTCTTAAGTTTCTTCTACGGACTTTGGCCAATTGCCGTAATACTCATACTCCTCACTATATCCTTGCTTTGGACCTGGATGTTAGGAGCAGCCTGGGACCCTACACCTATGAAAGTGATACATAAAACCCTCAACTACCTTGAACCAAAGGAGAAAGATGTAGTTTACGATCTTGGTTGTGGAGACGGAAGGTTTATAATAGAGGCTGCTAAAAAATATGGGTGCAAAGCAGTTGGTATAGAGATAGATCCTATCAGATACCTTATTACAAAGATCAGAGTAAAACTACTGGGACTAGAAAACAAAGTTAAAGTAATCTGGGGAAATTTCTTCAACTACCCCATTAAAGATGCTACAATCGTTTTCTGCTTCCTAACAGAAGAGACTAACAGGAAACTTGAGGTAAAATTTGCTAAAGAACTATCCTACGGAACTATAATAGTATCCTACCTATGGAGATTTTCCAGCTTTAGCCTACTGAATGTGATTGATGATAAGATCTTCATCTATATTCTCTAAAGATACACAACTCATTTCTCATATAGCACAACCACAACTAACAAAAAAGGATCTCACTTAGCCCATAAATACTACTCACTTGACAATGAATTTCAAAACTTAACAATTAAGCACTGTTTTTCTTTTATTTTTCTCACAACACCTACTAGAACTGAAGGAGAACACTCTTCTTGATAAGCACATAAGAGGTTTGGTTAAGGTGAAGTCTCATAACTGAAGAAGATTACCTAGAAACAAAGAGGGTAAGTAAGCAAAAAGTTGAATCTCATCTAATCACTTAACGGAAATTGGAATTTATCACCTACTTGAAGACTAATTTGAAGCAAATTCAAGGTGTTTTTTATAATTTTTGCTAATACAACCGGAGGAAAGCCTATGAGTGAAATAACTCAAGAGAGTCAAATAGAAATTCAGCCATTCTCCTCAGAAAAAGTAAATATAAATGTTCTCTTGGAGGCAGGAGCACATTTCGGGCACCAGAAGAGTAAATGGAACCCTAAAATGAAAGAATTTATCTTCGCTACCAAAGGAAATGTACATATTATCAACCTCCAAAAGACTCTAGAAAAACTCAAAGACGCTTACAACTTTGTTAAGGAAATGGCAAAGAAAGGAGCTAAGTTTCTGTTCGTAGGTACAAGAAAACAAGCACAAGATATAATAAAGCAGGAAGCAGTAGCATGCGGACAATTTTACGTTAACAAAAAGTGGATACCAGGCACACTGACCAACTTCCATTCTGTTAGAAAAGCAGTTCAAAACTTGATGAGAATTGAAAAGATGGAAGTAGATGGTTCTATAAACCAACTGCCTAAGAGTGAAATAAGTAAGCTGATGAAACTAAAAAAGAGACTGTCGGAGAGACTTGAAGGAATAAGGGATATGAAATCTCTTCCAGATGTTCTGTATGTTGTTGACATTACCAAAGAAGAGATCGCTGTGAATGAGGCCAGAAAGCTTGGAATTCCCATAGTAGCTATTGTTGATACCAACTCAGACCCAACGTTGGTTGACTACCCTATACCAGCAAATGACGATGCTGTTAGATCAATACAAATCATAACCGAGGTAATCAAAAGTGCCATTCTTGAAGGTGAAAGCTTTGCTATGAAGAGAGAGGTTGAAGAAGAAGAGGAAGTTGAAGAAAAAGAATCTTACTACGTCTCCGAAAAGATAGCAGAAGAGGTTGAAAGCTTAGAAGACAGAGAATCCTGAAATGCTCCTTCTATACCAATTTGATAAATTCAAGCTCGGCCTTGAAATACCAAACCTAGCTTCACCAAACCAAGAGTTTGTAGACAAATTCCAGATCCTAAACTTTTCCATGTCCTCAGTAGTCTCTCCCGAGATCAACGAGATAGATAAGATATTTACTCTCAAGCAAGTTCACGGCAACGAGGTTGTATCCATTGAAAACAATAAGATCCTTTTCAAAGAGAAGATTTATGATTTCTCATATAGCTTGTCTGGTACTATTGAAGCTGATGCTATTGTTACAGTGGACAGAGGAATAAAAGTTGGTATCAGAAGCGCAGATTGTGCCCCAATAATGTTCTTTGGAAATGGTGTCGTAGGCGGGATTCATGGAGGATGGAGAGGACTTAAAGAAGGTATTATTGAAAACACCATAAATTTTGTAAGAAAAAAGTATGGCTTTGAACCTCAAAAAGCTCTTTACTTTCTACTACCCTGCATCCACTCCTGTTGTTACGAAGTTGGAGAAGAATTCCTAGAATGGGCCAAAAACTTCTGTTTGATTAGAGGCGGAAAAGTGTACTTTGACATACCCAAATTCGTTCTATCCAAACTTCTAGAGTTGGAAGCATCCGAAGAAAACATTTACTACTCTCCACTTTGCACAAAATGCAATTCAGAGTTCCTCCCATCTTATCGCTCAACTAAAACGGAAGATAGGATAGAAGCTTTCATATATCTTACTTAGTTCCAAATTCCTTCAACTTTTGTACTACACTTTGGACACTTAGAATTACGAACCTTGTTTATCAACACATTGTGCCAGGACCTAACTATAAGTGGTTCCTTACACTTAGGACAAAAAGTAGTGCTTCCTTCATCGTACCATATGTTACCAGTATACACATACTTAACTCCCTTGCTTATCGCTATATTTCTTGCTTCCACTAACTTTTCCTTTGGAGTTTTCGGTAAATTCGTGAGCTTGTAATCCGGGTGGAAAGCAGTAAAATGCAAAGGCACACTATCACCCAAATTGTCCAAAACCCAGTCCACCAGTTCCTCAATTTCTTTTGTGCTGTCATTCAGTGTAGGTATTATCAGATTTGTTATCTCAAACCACACAGTTCCCATCTTACTCAACCTTTTAAGAGTCTCTTTGACATATTCTAGATGAGAGAGAGTGTATTTCTGATAAAAAGTTTCAGTTATAGCCTTCAAGTCAATGTTTGCACCATCAACATACTCATAGATTTCGTAAAAAGCCTTCTCCGAGATATATCCATTTGAGACCATTACAATCTTTATCCCATTCTTTTTCGCTATCTTTGCAGTATCTATAACGTATTCTCCTATTATTGTTGGCTCGTTATACGTAAACGCAATACTTGGAGAGTTATATTCTATTGCAAGTTTCACAAGTTTCTCAGGAGGTAGATACATTCCAGGAACTTGGTTTACCCGTGCCTTGGAAATATCCCAATTCTGGCAAAACAGACATCCCATATTGCAACCTACTGTTCCCAAAGAAAGAACGGTAGTTGAAGGCAAAAAGTGAAACAACGGCTTTTTTTCAACAGGATCAATATTGACAGCAACAGGTCTTGCATAACCAAGAGAATACAAAACCCCACCATTATTCTCCCTTACACAGCAAAAACCCGTTTTCCCCTCATCTATCTCACAAGACCTCGGACAGAGATTACATCTTACCCTCTGTCCATCCCTCTCCCACCACCTAGCCACAACTTTCTCCTCAGGCATAGATTTAAAATACTACCTTGTCAAATACTTGTCAAGTTCCATTAACCAAATCTACAAGAAGTTCAACGGAAATCCAGAAACAACTAGTAGAACAACACCACTACTTGTGCACCACAGATGCAGTTGTAGAAAAGTAAAATGAAGGTATGATAAATTTACTACACATATGCGTAGCGAGGAAGTTGCAATAAAGAAAACCTTTCATTTTACTCAGTAATCCTACATCACTGGCTTGGAATACCTAAAGAATCCAAACTAGAGATCAAAAACTATTAGATAACTCATCTTCATCACCTAATTGGAAATAAGAAGCCAGTTTATTCTTCCTTAAAATTGCTGGAGTTGAAGGATCATATACCTCCTTAATAGTTTCTTCAAAAGATCTAAGCCCTTTGCGCTTTGACAGAAAATCTTGCCTAGATACAATTTTGCCTATTCCCGGTATAACTTTAACTCCACCTTCTCCCATTTTGGAAACTTCCTTTTCTTCCTTACCATCCCCACTAATCTGCTGATGCATTTTAGAACTTGCTTCTGAAGCTAAGGAAGAGAAACCCGTAGCAATAACTACAACCCTTATTTGCTCACCCATAGTTTCATCAGGGCAAGCTCCCATTATGATGTTAGCTTCCTTATCTGCTGTCTCATTTATAGTTTCCATTATGATATTAACATCATCAAGAGAAAGCTTACTTCCACCAGAAATGTTGACAAGAACAGCCTTCGCCCCTCTAAATGAGATGTTGTCAACAAGAGGATTATTTATTGCTTTTTGAGCAACAGACTTAGGATCAGAATCTACACCGATTCCCATCAATGCCTCACCTCCTTCCCTAAGCACAGTTTTTACATCAGCAAAATCAACATTTATAAGGCCCGGTTTAGTGATTATATCTGACATCCCCTGAATAGCATGCATTAGCACTTCATCGGCTTTGAGAAAAGCTTGAACGAGAGGAGTTTTTTTGTCAATAACCTTAAAAAGATTCTGATTCGGTATTACTATTATGGTATCAATGTATTGCCTAAGCTTTTTTATACCTTCCTCTGCCCTATCCGCTCTTTTTTTTCCTTCAACTAGAAAAGGCTTAGTAACAACTGCTACTGTTAACGCTCCTATCTCCTTTGATATCTGAGCAATCACAGGTGCAGCACCAGTTCCTGTTCCTCCTCCCATACCACAAGTGATAAAAACCATATCCGCTCCTCTAAGGGCATCGTATATGATATCCCTATCCTCATTTGCAGACTCCTCACCTACTCTCGGATCAGCCCCTGCCCCAAATCCTTTGGTTATCTTCTGACCTATCTGTATCTTCGTAGGAGCTAGACTCTTCGCAAGCGCTTGGACATCAGTATTTATCGCAATGAAATCCACATTCTTAACACCTGCCCCTATCATCCTATCAACAGCATTACATCCAGCCCCACCAACTCCCACTACCTTTATATTAGTTGGATTCTCATCAAAGTCATACATATAAACCCCTCCCATCCCAAAAACTTTACTCAAGTATTGTAAAACAATAAAAAACGATTTTCAATAAATTTAACCTGAAGTTTGGTCAAGAGTTTGGTATTTTTTTGTGAAAAAGTATTCTGAATACCTTGACTATTCCCTCTTCCTGCTGCTGAGAGATACCCTAGATATCCTCAAGCTTCCAGAGAGAATGATTGCAAGAACAACTTCTACTATCTTCTTCCTGAGCTTGGATAAAAGTTAAGTAGAAAGTTTTTGATGAAGCGATTTATAGTTTTTTTGTTATTCATATATTCCTCCTTTTGCCTTTATTTTAAGGGCAAGAGGAGGTTATTTCACTTTAATTCTTACCAAACTCTGCTACAAACTTCAGATTTAACTGAAGTCAGTAAAGTCCAAAACTTACAACTAGAAGTAGTCTTCTCTCTATTTTTCTCGCAGTCCCTGTCGGAGCTAAGTAAGCACTTCCCTTAGCAAGCACCTAAGAGGCTTGGTGTAAGATGAAATCTTGCGATTAAAACAAGCGCTATGTGGAACCAAAGAGAGTATAAGCAAAAAGTCTAGAATCTTGCCTAGTTACAAACCAAAATCGGAATTTATTCACTCTCTTCTATAGCAACTTGTAAAGATATCCATTACCCAAGTATAATTATACCCGATTTATGAAAAAATTTGATAGGATTGTTATTAAAATAAGTGGTGAAGTTTTAGGTGGTGAACAAGGTTTAGGAATAGATATGAAGGTAGTCTCATACATCACTGACGAGATAATAAAGGCCTACTCCCTAGGAACCCAAATTGGAATAGTAGTTGGAGGAGGCAACTTCATAAGAGGAAGCAAAGTAGCGGTAAAAGGCATTGAGAGAGTTAACAGCGATAGGCTAGGAATGATCTCAACCATTCTTAATTCAATAACTCTAGCAGATGACTTCTCTTCTAAGAGAGTTAAAGTTGTAGTTCTTTCCGCAATACCAATAGAGGGAATAGCAGAGAAATACTCTGTTGAGAAGGCAATTGACTATCTATCCAAAGGATATATTATCATTTTCGCTGGTGGCACAGGAAACCCCTTTTTCTCAACAGACACTTCCGCAGTTCTAAGAGCAGCAGAAATTGAAGCCGATGTTGTATTAAAAGCCACTAAAGTTGATGGAATATATGATAAAGACCCTAAAAGACACAAAGATGCAAAGAAATTTGATGAAATAAGCGGTAGTGAAGTTCTCTCAATGAACCTTAAAGTCATGGATCTAACCGCATTTAGTCTAAGCTGTGAAAGCAAAATACCAATAATCGTCTTTAACCTAATGGAAAAAGACGGAATAAAGAGAATAGTGTTAGGCGAAAAAGTTGGAACATTCGTGAAGGTATAAAAACATGAAGTTCTCAATAGTTGCAGACTGGTTAGTAACATTTGCTGGAGCTGAAAGAGTTCTAAAGTCAATTTATGAACTGTACCCTTCGGACGTCTTTTGCTTAATCTCCAACAATGAAACTCTCAACAAACTAGGAATTCCTCCTGAAAAAACACAGCAATCGTTTATTTCAAAATTGCCATTTGCCCAGAAAAAGTATAGAAACTATTTAGCTTTATTCCCCCTAGCAATAGAGCAGTTTGATCTTTCAAATTACGATGTGATAATCTCTTCATCGCACGCAGTAGCCAAAGGAGTTATAACCAGACATTATCAATTACATATCTGCTATTGCCATACCCCAATTCGCTACGCCTGGGACCTGTATCACCAATACCTGAAAGAAGCAAAACTAGAAAGAGGGCTAAAAGCCTTTCTAGCAAAACTGATTCTCCACTACATAAGAATATGGGACCTCTCTACCATAAACAGGGTCAACTACTTTATTGCAAACTCCAATTATACCGCAAGAAGAATAAGAAAAATCTACGCTAGGGAAGCAGAGGTCATCTACCCACCCGTTGACACGAAAAACTTCTCTTTTAGCGAAGATAAAGAAGAGTTTTACCTAGTAGCCTCAAGAATGGTGCCTTACAAAATGATACCTCTTGTTGTTGAAACCTTTGCAAAACTTCCAGATAGGAAATTGGTAGTAATAGGAGATGGTCCTGAGTTTGAAAAGGTCAAAAGCATAGCGAGAGGTAAAAGAAACATAGAAATCCTTGGATACCAACCCAATGATGTATTAAAAAGCTATATGCAGAAAGCAAAAGCATTTATCTTTGCAGCAGAAGAAGATTTTGGAATTATGCCAGTTGAGGCAATGGCTTGCGGAACCCCAGTAATAGC
The DNA here is from genome assembly GCA_039630355.1 of Brevinematia bacterium. Taxonomy (NCBI): domain Bacteria; kingdom Pseudomonadati; phylum Spirochaetota; class Brevinematia; species Brevinematia bacterium. Next base: position 8,749 of record JBCNVF010000019.1, on the reverse strand, counting down.
TTTCGGTAAAGGTGGAGCTACCGAAAGTGTAATAGATGGTAAAACCGGTATCCTTTTCCATGAGCAAACCGTAGAGAGTCTTAAAGAAGCCATAAGTAAGTTTGAAAAAATTCAAGAAAAGATAAACTTCAAGGATGTCAGAAAAAATGCCGAAAGGTTCTCCGAAGAAAACTTCAAATCTAAGTTCAAGAACTTTGTTGACACCAAAATCAACGAATTTTTCAAAAACTAAAAATAAACCCACAACAGAGTAGTTTTCCCCTATTTCTCTCGTAGTCTACCATCGGGACTGGAAAAATAACCTCTCAATAAACTCTAAAACCCAATCTAGAGTGATATTGTAGAAACCGAATCTCACTGTTGTCCTACTTGATAAGTAGTCCAAAAAGACTTTAGAATATTTACTATGCTGGAAAGCATAAAGATAAAAAACTACGCATTGATAGACGAAATTGAAATTGAGTTTGACAAAGGCTTTAATGTATTCACAGGCGAAAGCGGTGCAGGAAAATCAATAATAGTAGATTCTTTAGGATTTTGCTTAGGAGAAAGAGCAACACCTTCAATAATAAAAACAGGTAAAGATAAAACTATAGTTGAAGCGGTATTTCTAATAACAAATCCAAGAATCAGGGAAAAAATAGAAAAACTAGGATTCAACTTAGAGAATGAAAGAATAATAGTAAGAAGAGAATATGAAATATCAGGCAGAAACAAAGTAACAGTAAACGGCTTCCATGAAACACTGTCAAGAGTTTCCGAACTTTCTGAAATTCTGGTTGATTTTCACGGACAGCACGATCACCAGAGTTTGCTAAATCAAAAAACCCACATAGACTATCTAGATTCTTTTGGAAAATTCAACAAAGAACTCAAGGAAGTCTCAGAACTCTATAACAAAGCTCTAGAACTGAAAAATAAGATCAAAGAGTTAGAGGAAAACCTATCCCAAAAAAAGACAAGAGAAGAGTTTCTAAAGTATACGATAGAGGAACTGAAAAACTCCAACCTGAGAGAAAACGAAGATGTAGAACTTGAAGAAAAGTTTAACCTAATAACAAACTACGAAAACCTTTATAACATACTTCAAGAGTCTATCTTGCTTCTTAGTGAAAACGAAACATCAGCACTGCTTCTAATGGGAAGAGTTGCAAACCTCCTAAAGAGTGGTATAAAACTTAACCCTTTATTTGAAAACTTATCAAACTCTCTTGAGGAGTCACAAATAATAGTAAAAAACGTTGTCTCTGAGCTTAAAAACTTACTTGAGAAGATAAACTTCCAACCAGAGGAAGTAGAAAGAGTGAACTCCAGACTTGACCAAATTAGAACACTGAAAAGGAAATACAACAAAAACTCTGTAAACGAGCTTATGCTACACCTAAAGGAAACCGAAGAAGAGCTGAGCAGACTAGAGTTTAGCGATAAAGAACTACTAAGTCTTAAAGAAGAATACAACAAAACCATAGCACAGCTGAAGAGAACATGTATTGACCTCTCCGAAAAGAGAATAAACAAATCCAAAGAACTTGATAAAAAGGTAGAGGAAAAGCTAAAGCATATGGCAATGGAAAAAGCAATATTCAAAACTGACTTTAAATACTACAAAGATGAGAACGGAATAATAGAAATAAATGGAGTTAAGGTGGATGTTAATGAGAAAGGAGTAGACAGAGTTGAATTTCTTATTTCCATAAACCCAGGTGAGGAACTAAAACCCCTAAGGCATGTTGCCTCTGGTGGTGAAATATCAAGAATAATGCTAGCAATAAAGAGCGTTTTAGCAGATGTATCCGAGGTTGATATGATGGTATTTGATGAAATAGATGTGGGAATAGGTGGACACACAGCAAACGTTGTTGGCGAAATAATAAAAAGCATGGCACAAAAGCAACAAGTTATAGTCATAACCCACCTACCACAGGTAGCCTCAAAAGCAAACTCCCACTTTATGATAGAAAAAATATTTGACAACAATGAAACTAGAGTTGTAGCTAGAAAACTCTCCGACGAAGAGAGAAAATATGAAATAGCCAGAATGATAGGAAACGAAACAGATACTGGAATAAAATACGCAGAGGAACTCCTTAAGAGATCTTAGAAATACTCAATCTTTATCACCCCTCATTGCTTTCATTTGGTTGTTAAACCAATCTTGTTTTGACTTACTCTCTCTCAACACTTGCTGAAGTTTACCAAATTTTTTCTCAAGAGAAACCCTATATTCCTCAAGATGCTTCTGAAACTTAGCATACATTTCTTTGTTAGACTTTATTATGTTATCAATCTGTTTTTTCTTGTTAGCTATAACTCCTCCCACCCTTACATACTCGTCGCATAAAGCTGAAACACTGTAAGCAAACCCAGAATCAACAATTTTATCACCATTTGTGTCTCTTCCAAAAATATCATTTACCGCAAATATATTCTCCGATATCGCAAGCATAAGTTTCTCATTGTTTATAGTTAGTATCCCCCTTCTAACGTATTCCCACAGATCTGAGTCAAACTCTAGCTTTGTAGATATATCCTTCGTATAGATTCCTATATGGTAGAGAAGCCTTATGTTTGTGACTCTAGTAGGATAAGGTTGCATAGCAAACATTCTAAGTTTGTCCTTGAGCCTAGTGATATCCATATCAGTAGCAAAAGAACCTTCCTCCTTCTCTTCATCAGGCTTCTCATAAAGCTGTCTTCTGTCAACAATGGGCTTAGTTATCTTGCTAAGATACATCATAACGTCGTTGTATTTTCCAACCAAGTTTGATATAGAATTAGTTACTGCCACATAATCATAGTCTATCCTTGTTAGAACCTCCTTTTTAGGATCCTCTCCTACTACCTTTACCACTCCATTTATTACGTCAGTTATATCGTTACTTTCCCTCTCAATCCTGATACCATTAACATACAAGACCGAGTTATCCGCCTGCGAGAGATAGTTTTTGGGCTCGTATTCAGCAAGCTTCTTTATATCCTCAACCTTGTCATATATAAGAATTCTATAGAAAGTTATTCTAGCAAGATCGTTACCGTTTCTAAGAGTAACTCTTTCAATCTCCTTCCCATCATAACCTGAAAGACTCATTTTAATAAAACTCTGACCCTCCGGAATTACAACCTCTACTCTCGCTCCATCCTTTAAGTGCAGAACGACAAACAAAAAGTCATTCGTCACATATTCCTTAAGTATATCAAAGGTTGTTATCGGAGAACCACCTTTAACCTCAACGTTGCTAACTTTGACACTTTCCATCACTCTTATATCAACCTCCCTAGGCTTAGGAACAGGCTGAAAGATAGTAGAGTTTGAAATCTCAAGCACAGTGCTCTTTGTAACACTGTAGGAAACATCTTTTACAAATTCCTCTCTCTCTTTGACAGTAAAAGCTCTAAGAGGAGTGAAGATCTGCAATATGTCAAGCTCTCTTTTGTCGGTCTTAACAATCTTCTCCTTGGTAAGCAAACCTATTCTAACTAATTCACCTACATCTCCAGTTATAATTACCCCTGCCCCTTTACCCGTCCTCCTACCCTCTATTCTCAGAACCTCATTCTCGTTATCAACCTTTATAACCTCTGCTGAAACAATCTCCTTTGCAACGTCATTTATAGCTTTTGCCAGATCTCGCAGTCTTCCTCCCTTGAAATCAACTTCAATGCTTCTATCACCCAAGGATATCGTCACCTTAAAAGGTTTAAGTTCAGTGCCGATAGGCACTGCGTCAGAAACAAAAACATCAGGCTTTGCCATTCTCTCAACCCTAATCCTCACCTCACCAACATTAGCCCCCCTACTGGGAATCAGCTTTACCAGACTCTCATCTTGTGAAAATCCAACCCTATTCTGAAAAGGAGACCTATAATCATAAACAGCTTTCGCCAAGTCTCCAAGCTCTCTTAAGTTCTGTTCAACGAAGTTTATTATAGCCTTTCTGATAGTCTGGTTACTAACTTCTTGCTGGTACTTCTCACCCTTCATACCTTCTGCTTCAACTAATTTATCAACAATCTCATCTGTGTTAAGTCCTGTGCCAAAAAGATCACTTATTCCTGGCTTCTTTTTAGTAGACTGAGAGAAACTACCAACCACGAAAACCAAAAGCAAAAAAACTAATATTAAAGTCCTAATAAACACCGTACTCACAATATTTATGATAATATCTATTCTCACAGAAGTAAAGTTCGGAAGAAAAAAGCAGGTCTGAAAATTTTGGAGTACGTTCCTCCCACTAAGAGGATATAACTTTAATCTTACCCTGCTCTTTTTCTCTTCCTTTACCACCCTCTAATTGTTCTTTTTCTTCTTTTGAGAGCTTCTTAAAGACTTTATGGATATCCTCAACAGGTTCTTCTTCAAGGACCAAGCTGATAACTTCGCTTACCTTCCCAACTGGTATTATCTCTATTCCTTTTTTCTGTTCTTCAGGTATTTCATCTACATCTTTTAGGTTTTTATCTGGAATTATCACTTTAGTAATGTTATACCTTTTTGCTGCAAGTATTTTTTCTCTAATTCCACCTACGGGTAATACTAGCCCTCTAAGCGAAAGTTCTCCAGTCATAGAGACGTTGTCTCTAACTCTTCTTTGGGTCAAAAGTGATATTATGGCAACAAGTAGCGTTATACCAGCAGAGGGGCCATCTTTTGGAATTGCTCCAGAGGGTATATGAACATGTAGGTCATATTCTTTGAAAACATAATTAGGTATCCCAAAAGCTTCAGCATTGGCTTTCACATAACTAAACGCTATCGAAGCAGACTCTTTCATTACGCTTCCAAGCGAACCTGTGAGTATTAAGTTACCTCTTCCCTTCATAGCTGTAGCTTCTATAAAGAGAATTTCTCCACCAACCGGGGTCCAAGCAAGTCCCACAGCAACCCCTGGTATTCTCGTCATTTCTTTTACCTCGGGTATAAACTTCTCAGGACCTAGAAATTCCCTAACTTTCTTTTCGTCAACAACTATATCCTCTCCTCCTGGTTCTATTCCATTCCTAACAACATAGGTGGCAATAGATCTCATAATAGAACCTATACTTCTGTCTAACTCTCTCACTCCTGCTTCTTTAGTGTAATCGTTTATTATCTTGCTTAACGAAGAATCTGTTATAGTAACATTATACTCCTCAAGACCATTTTCCTTCTTTTGCTTAGGAATAAGGTAGTTTACAGCGATCATCTTCTTCTCATACTCTGTGTAACCAGGTATAGATATTAACTCCATTCTATCAAGCAATGGCCAAGGGATAGTGTTTAGGGAGTTAGCGGTAGTAATAAACATAACCCTAGAGAGGTCGTAAGGTATCTCCAGATAATGATCACTGAAAGAGCTATTCTGTTCGGGGTCTAACACTTCAAGAAGCGCAGATGCTGGATCTCCTCTGAAATCTGATGCAAGTTTATCTACCTCATCTAGCATAAAAACTGGATTTGATGACCCTGCTTTCTTAAGTCCCTGTATTATTCTTCCTGGCAAAGCACCAACATATGTTCTCCTGTGTCCCCTTATCTCAGCTTCATCTCTCACACCACCTAACGATATTCTCACAAACTTTCTACCCAATGCTCTTGCTATTGACCTACCTAAAGAAGTCTTACCAACTCCAGGTGGACCATAAAAACACAGTATAGGGCCTTTTACGTATCCTTTCTTAAGTTTCATAACAGAGAGGTATTCCAGAATCCTCTTTTTCACTTTCTCCAAGTCATAATGATCTTCGTTAAGCACCTTCTCTGCGTATTCTATATCTAGATTATCTTCTGTGTATTCATCCCAAGGTAACTGTAAAATGAGATCAACATAGTTTCTGGTCACAGTATACTCTGGAGACATCACTGGTATCTTTGATAATCTCTCTATCTGCTCAAGAGCTACCTTCCTGGCCTCTTCACTCATCTTCTTACTCTCAAGTCTTTGCTTGAGTTCCTGAATATCCTTTTCCTGATCACTCAATTCACCTAGTTCTTTCTGGATTGCTTTTAGTTGCTGTCTTAAGAAATACTCTTTCTGGGTTTTCTCAACATCGTTCTTAACCTTCTCCTGGATTTCCTTGCTAACCTTAGCAAGCTCTAGATCCCTTCCCAGATAGCTCACAACAAGCTTAAGAATCTCTTTGAGAGAGTTCTCTTCAAGAATCCTTTGCTTCTCTTCAATCGTTGCATTCACACCTGAAACAACAAAATATCCCAACAGATCTGGTTGCTCTATCGACTGAAGAACAAATTCTGCATCAGGAGGTGCATCAGGAATAAGATGGATCAACGATGTTGTCATATCCCTTATAGTTTTCACATAAGCTTCAACTTCTTCATCTCTAACAATCTCTACTTCAAGATATTCAACATTAGCCTTTATGAAAGGCTCAGTTTCCACAATATCCTTTATCCTAAATCTCTTCTCAGCCCTAACCACTACATTCAAAGTTCCATCAGGAAGCCTAAATATCTTAAATATAGTCGCAACAACCCCAACCCTATAGAGATCATCTATTCCCGGATCCTCAACATCTTTTGACCTTTGCGTAACAAATCCAATAAGTTTATCTTTCAGAGAAGCATCTTCAACAGCACTTAGAGACTTCTTTCTACCAATAGACAGAGGAGTAACAACCCCTGGGAAAAGTACCATGTTTCTAAGAGGAACTATTGGCAAAAGTTCTGGATACTTTCTATCTTGTCCTTTGCTTTCATCCTTATCAGAAGACTGAAAAATACCACCAACATCAAATTCTTTTCCTAGGAAAAACCTGACCTCTGACATTCCAAACCTCCCTAGTATTTAAAGATAGTTATAGTAAGAATCCCATCTTTTAAATCAGCTTTTATGTTTTTCTCATTAACCTCACCAACCTCAACTATTCTTTCAAAATAACCATAGCTTATCTCCATCTGATGTATCCTAACTCTATTTTCATTATACATTTCTTTTCTAACACCAGAAATCCTTAAGAAACCGTTTTTCAAAGTAATATCAATATCCTCTTTTTCAACCCCTGGTAATTCAACTAAAATCACTACTTTATCAACAAATTCATAAACATCAACAGGTGGTATCCAATGAACATTAGGTCTTACTACATTATAGGTTCCAAAACTTAGAATCATTCTAAAAAAATCTCTCTCCTTAGCCATACTGTCACCTCTCATATCTAAGTTTAATTTCTAACCTTTGCCCTTTCAACAAAAGTTTATTTAGCAGATATCAGATCCCAATAGTAGAACAATATCTTATTGTCAGGAACATCCAGAAATGAAGCAATTAACCTTCCATCCTTCTCAACCCTAAATCCTCTCATCATAGTAGGATAAGGAAACTCTATATAAATTTCATGAGAAACCTTAAAATAAGGCTCAAACGGATTGAAAAACATAATCACAGGTAACCCATTCTTAAAAGTAGCACAGGCAACGAAATTGTTTTTTAGAAGTGACAACATAGCAAAGTTACCACTAGGAAGCGAAATTTCGTATTTTTTCAACAACCTTTTGGAGTTATAATCAAGTAGCAAGATGAAGCTTTTTTGGGAAAGATCCTTAGAATCAAACTTTAGGAGAAAGAGTAAGGGTTTAAGAACAACTCCAGAAGAAAAAACAACATTTGACATCCCAAACTCTTCTAAGTTAACTGTTATAGGCGGGAGTGCAAGAAATGCTGAAGAAAACATATCAATTCTTAGGTGAGAATCTGAGACGTTTTGAAAGATATAGAAATTTCCCAAGTCATCGGAGTCAAGTTTCACAACATTTGTGAACAGAGTACCCACATTTTCAACTTTTCCACTTCCCTTCTTATAGAAAAAAGCGGAATATAAACAATCTCCTAAGGACGTTTCTGAGTCGAAAGCTAAAAGTAACATAGAACCTTCGCTATTAATAGTGGAATCAGTGATGAAAAAATCTTTTTCCAGATTTACCTCATCAACTAAGGATGAAGCGTTGTAAGAGGTAGAAAGAAGTCTCAATTTTTTAGGTACTTGATTAAGAATAAGTAGCTCTGCAGAATCTATGATAAAGGTCACAGAAAAGCTGTCATCTAAGAAATTTTTTATCTCCGGGTCCACAGACGAGGAGAAAATTTCTTGGAAAGAGTAAAACACAAAATTTGAATCATGATAAGGTATCCATATATGGAATTGGTTGGTATTAGTACCGATCTCAAGGTATGTTAAGAACTTTCCTCTGATACCTCTAGAACATGATACAGCTGATAACGTGACTAGGGTGAGCAGGAAGCAGAAAACGGCTATAGAGAAAAACGATTTGCGGATATTTAAAAGTGAAGATTGTCTTTTTCTGTGAAATCTTCTCATAGTACAGAGATAATATATATAGCCTGGCGAGTACCTACTTTCCCACCCCGTTGCCAGGGCAGTATCATCGGCGGTGTAGGGCTTAACTTCCGGGTTCGGAATGGTACCGGGTGTTTCCCCTACCCTATTCTCACCAGGCAAAAAAACGATCCATCTTTAAGAGATGGAGGCATATATATTAATTTTTGGTTTATAGGGAAGGTAGCTATGCCGGACGGGCTATTAGTAGTGCTCGGCTGAACACATTTCTGTGCTTACACCTACACCCTATCAACCTGGTAATCTACCAGGGCCCTTCAGGGGCACCTTATCTTGGGGCGTGCTTCCCGCTTAGATGCCTTCAGCGGTTATCACTTGAAGACATGGCTACCCAGCGATGCATCTGGTGACACAGCTGGTACACCAGAGGTCTTCTCACTCCGGTCCTCTCGTACTA
>JBCNVF010000018.1 GCA_039630355.1 Brevinematia bacterium | reverse complement strand
AATTACAGAAAAACTATAAATCACTTTATCAAAAACTTTCTACTTGACCTTCCAACCAAGCTCAGGAAGAAGATAGTAGAAGTTGTTCTTGCAATCATTCTCTCTGGAAGCTTGAGGATATCTAGGGTATCTCTCAGCAGCAGGAAGAAGGAATAGTCAAGGTATTCAGAATACTTTTTCACAAAAAAATACCAAACTCTTGACCAAACTTCAGTTAGAAAAGTGTTGAATGAAAGTTTATAGCATATTTAAAATACTCTCTAGGTGTGAAATGCCGTCAAAGGTGTCGGATAGTAACATAATTGCATCTGTAGATGTTGGTAGTTATAAGATCGCCTGTGTTATAGCTAGGGTTGTTGGTCAAAATGAGATAGAAATACTTGGGGCTGGACAAGTTTTGTCAGAGGGGGTGAAAAGGGGCACGATAGTTAATATTCAAGAGGCTTCGCAGGGAATACAGAAAGCGGTTGAGGAAGCTGAGATAATGGCCGGAGTTCAGATAGACAGTCTTTATATTGGGCTATCGGGAGTATATTGTGAGGGGATAAATACGAAGTCTGTTGTTGCAGTTAATAATAAAGAGCGTGAAATAACATATTCTGAGGTCAAGAGGGCTATAGATTCCGCTACAGAGCGAGTAGTTCCTTTGAACAAAGAAGTAATCCATGTGATTCCGCAACAATACTCAGTGGATAATCAGGATGGTATTAAAAATCCTTTAGGAATGAATGGAACAAGACTTGAAGTTTCACTTAGGGTGATAAATGCTAATGTCACACAGTTGCAGAACCTTATAAAGGCTGTTTCCAAAGCAAATTTTGGGATAAGTGATTTTATCTTAGGTTCGGTAGCCGAGGGTGAGTTGTTACTTTCTGAGGAAGAAAAGGATTTAGGAGTTGTGCTTGTTGATATTGGTGGAGGGACAACAGAAGTGGTTGGATATTATAACGGTAGTGTATGGTTTAATGGGGCAATACCTATAGGTGGAGTAGATATAACAAGTGATATTTCTACCATATTTAAAACAACATTCCAGCAGAGCGAAAAGATCAAAAAACTCTATGGTCATGCCTTTCCGCCATCTGTAGATGAAGATGAAACGATAGAAGTACAAATGATAAACAAGAGAGTTAAGACCATAAAGAGGGTTGGGCTAGCAAAAGTAATAGAAGCTAGAGTTGAGGAAATATTCTTGGAGGTAAGAAGGATGTTAGAGAATAGTGGAATGTATGAATCTACTACAGCTGGGATAGTGCTTACGGGTGGTAGTTCCTTGCTTCCCGGAATTGATGGAGTAGCTGAGAATGTATTCAACTTGCCATGTAGAATAGGGTTTGTTGAGAATATCGGTGGTATATCTGATGCTGTTAAGAGCCCAGTTTTTGCTAAATCCGTAGGATTAGTATATTATCCGTTACTTAAGAGTAATATCATAGTTCAGGACTCTAGCTCTCAGAAACCAAAATTTTTCAAGAAGATAAAGGATTTCATCAATAATTTCTTTTTCGGAGAGTAGAATACTAAGCTTTCTGGTTGAGGCTATTTACTCTCTTCCACATTTCTGGGAATTGAGTAATCAACTATTTCTGGAGTAAGGACTATGAGGATTGTGGATCTTGTTGTTGATTTTGAAACATTTGCGAATAGGATTTCACCTACTATCGGTATGTCCATTAGAAAAGGAATACCTGACTTTTTGAGAATGTCTGTGGTTTTTTCAAGCCCTCCTATGACTAAAGGTATTCCGTCTTTAACTACTGCTTTTATCTCACCTTCGGTGGTATTTATCTGGGGAGCTTTCAATGTTGATGTTAAGTCTACAAATCTGTATGATGAAATTCCAACTTTAACATCAACTGCAACTTCACCTTCAATGGTAATCCTTGGTTCTACTTCAAGCTTTATGCCTGCCTCAATAAAGTCAATTTGTGAAGTAGTTGTGCCTGCTTGTGCTTGTTCCTGTATTATACTTTTAACATAGGGAACCTTGTCACCTATCAGTATCTTTGCTTTCTGCCCATTTCTGCACACAACCCTAGGAGAAGAGAGAAGTTTAACATCACCGTATGTTGACAGTGTCTTTATCAGTCCAGATACAATTCCTCCACTTTCAGGCACTTCTGCGGAAAATTTAAGGGCAAAGATGCCAGTTCCTGATATATTCTGTGGTGAGGATTGGAAAGAGAGAGAAGTTATGCTTTTTATTACATTGTCCAATGTTATGTCAAAACCATAGTCAAGAGAATTGTTTCTATCTATTTGTATTATCTCTACTTTTATCATAATTAGCTTAGGAGAAACTCCGACGTTTTTAAGGAAGCTATCAATTGCTATTAGGTTAACAGAAACATCTTTGACTATAAGCATGTTGTTTTCAGCATCAATAAATATGTCTCCATAGGGAGAAAGATAGGGTTTTATCATCTCCTTGACTTCTTTAAAGTTCATAAACCTTAGATCGTAAACTTTAGTTGTTGTGAAATTTTCTCTGAGTATTCTCTCATATTCGCTGTAAGGCAAAAACATCAGGGTAGTGCCATCATATAGGATATACACGTCTGAAAGCTTTAGAAGCGTCAGAATTATATCGTAGATTAGTGTGTCCTTAGCAGAGATTGTTAGGCTCTTTGGAGGGATTTGGGGGGATATAACCACTGGTATGGGTATTTGTGATCTTAGAAAATTTAGAACATGCTTTATCTCTACGTTTTCAAAATTGATGGTAAGCTTGTTAGTTAGCACTTTGGCAAGTTCCGGGAAAAAGCTTTTCGGAATTTTTTTTGCTGGTTGGACTGAAGGTGAAGGAGGATAGGGACTAGATAGCTCGCCGTGAGGTTCAGAATATTGAGAGTATCCTATACAGCTTATAACTAGTAGTAATGCTATTAATACAAATTTATTCATATTTGACCTCCTACTACATCACTCCAAGTCTTTCTAGGAGCTTACAGGTATTTTTTACACTCTCGGAGGATCTTCTAACAAGTTCTATCTCTTCCTTTGTTAGAGGAAGTTCTATTATTTCTTCTACACCTTTACAGCCAAGTTTTACAGGAACTCCGAAAAACAGGTTGTTTATTCCGTATTCTCCTTCGCATAAAGCTGAGCAAGGTAAGATTTCTTTTTTGTCAAAAAGTATACTCTCAATCATTTTTGCAACAGCCATAGCGGGGGCGTAGTAAGCCGAACCTGTCTTAAGAAGATTTACGATCTCAGCACCACCGTTTTTGGTCTTACTAACTATCTCGTCTATCTCACTTTTATGTAGGAGTTTGGATAAGGTTTTTCCACCTATTGTTGTAAGAGATGTTATAGGCACCATTTCATCACCGTGTCCACCAAGCACAATTGCATTGATACTGTTGTATGAACACCTTAGTTTTTCTCTTATACAGTATTTAAACCTAGCTGTATCTAAAACTCCCCCCATCCCCATAACTCTATTTTTTTCAATACCCGCTACCCTATATGCTAGGTAGGACATTGCATCAACAGGATTGGTTACTACTATAATGTAGGCTTTAGGTGAGTACTTCATAAGGTTTTCCACTACCTCTTTCACTATTTTTGCGTTTGTTTCAAGTAGGTCTTCTCTCTTCATTCCGGGTTTTCTCGCAATTCCTGCTGTTATCACTGATATCTGGCTATCTTCCACAAGTGAGTAGTCTTTACCTCCAATTACTTCAATATCCACAGAGGATATTGCACATTGTTGACTTATATCTATTGCTTTACCTTTGGCTACCTCTCCTTCAATGTCTATAAGTCGTATGTCTGCATATCCTTTTTGAGATAGAATACTGGCTAGGGTGCTACCTACGTTTCCTGCCCCAATTATTGAAACTTTTACTTTTTTCATAAACAAAATTTTCTTTGAAAGCAAATTTCAATTTCAAAAAGCCAAAGTTAGCATCACCTTTTAATAGAGTTTAAGTTTTCCTGTCTATTAGCCTTAAAGCAAGCTTTAGAAGAGTCTCCTTGATCTCTCTTGCTGTTTCATCCCTAAGTAACAAGAGTGTTGTAAAATACACTAAGCTATACAGACCTCCTAGTATCCCAGTAAAAGCAATTATTTCTATGATCGTTGTTGGTTTTAAGGGTAGGAATTGGGAGATTAAGGTATGTAGTAGAACTATTGATATGGATACAAATAGATGCAGGAGAGTGTTTTTAGAGAGGAATAGAGTTTTTAGAACATTTGTTGGGAGGATCTTCGTTGATAAGACTAAAAATATAAGAAGAGTTGTGATATCGCCGATGAGAAGTGAGATGCTAGCACCTAGGTATGATGCAGTTGGTACAAGTAGAATCAGCATCACAAATGTGATAACCCAACTTATGACACTTCCTATTGTTACCAATCTTTCACCATTGTTAGGGTTTAGAATTTGAAATTCTATGATGCTCTTAAGGACGTTTGTTATTAAAAGAAGAGACATTATTTTCAATGATAGTTCTGCTTCAATGAATTTACTACCGCCTATTATTTCCATTATTTCTCTTGAAAATGAAAAAGTAATTGAGAATGCGAAAAATGAGATAAAGGTAATGGAGTTTGAAGTTTTCTTTAAAAGGTTTATGTATTCTTCCTTACTGTTTTGGGAAAGAACATGAGTTAGTCTTGAGTAGTTTACACTGATTAATGAGTTTACCATTATCAAAAGAATGAGAATTACTTTCCTGACAGCGGAGAATAAGCCCACTGCCTTGTCAGGATTTGTTGTTTCTAGGAAACCCAGTAGTATTACATCTATACCTGTGTTTAGTATGCTGAAAATACCAATCAGGAAGAACATCAGCATTGAAGCTAAGTGTCTTAGAAATGAGGAGGATAATTGTAGTTTAGTGTGGCGTAGAGCGAAGGCAAAGTCAAGTATGTTAAGTCCAAATACTGAGAAAGATACCACAAAAGCGTAGATTGTATAATCTTTTGGCTCCCTTACTGTGATGAGTATTGCCAGTATAACAATGACTTTTACGAGGAAGTTTCTTATTGCAAGATATTTAAAGTTTTCAATTCCTGTGAAGAACCAACCTACGGCCATTTGGTTTAGAAAAAGGCTTATTCCAACTACTAGGTAGAGAAGAAGGTCTTGTTTTACTTTTTCCACGAAAAAGAAGGTTGTGATATAGAGTATAGAGGCTAGGAAAGAGGAAAATGTGAAGAGTAAGAATAGTTCTGAGAATACTCTTTTCATTTCTATGGGGTCATTTCTTACTTTGGATATTTCCCTTATTGCGTAGTTGGTTCCTACGCCGAAGTTCGCAAGCAGGATAAAGTAGTTTGCAAAAGCTAGGGCGAAGCTTGTTTTTCCGAATCCTTCTGGTCCAAGGATTCTTGTAACGTAGGGTATAGTTATTATAGGGTAGAGCAAATTTACTATTTTCACAAGTAGGTTGAATTCATAGTTTGTTTTTAAGCTTGGTTTTTTACTGCTCATACTAGTTTCTTAAAGAGTTCTACGTATTTTTCTGCTGATGTGGTCCAAGAGAAATTTTTTACTCTCTCAAGCCCTTTGGTTCTCAGATGTGCTTTTATTTCAGGGTTTCTTGCTAGAAGTAAGATTTTTTCTGCTAGTTCATTGGGGTTTTCAGCTTCAAAGAATAAAGCAGAGTCTCCACACACTTCTGGTATACTTGATCTGTTTGATGCTATGATGGGGCATCCGCAGGCCATTGCCTCAAGTAGTGGTAGCCCAAACCCTTCGTATATAGAAGGAAAAATGAAAAAGTCAGATTCGTTATATAATCTAACTGTCTCGTCATCCGAGATTTTTCCTGTAAATCTTATTTTATTTTTGGGTATTAGTTTTAGCGCTTTTTCCACTTTTTCGTCTTGGGGCATACCACTGTCTCTGCTTCCAACTATTACCAGTTCATGAGGGATCTCATCCATAACCTTTGAAAACGCTTCAAAGATTATTCCTATGTTTTTGTGTTTTGCTAGAGCTCCTATGAAGAGGATCTGGTTTTTTCTTGGAATATTTAGGAAGATGAACTTTTCTAGGTTTATCCCGTTGTAGATAACAGAGACTTTGTTTTTTGCTTCTGGAAAGTATTTTATTATTTCCTCTTTTGAGAATTCTGAGACTGTTACAATAGCATCTGCTTTTCTGAAAGCAAAGCTATAGATGAGATTGTAGTAAGCTCTTGTCCATTTTGAAAAAGTTTCAGGAAATACTTTCACTCTTACGTCGTGGATGGTTACAACTAGTTTGGTATTCTTAGGAAGGTATAGAGGAACTATGTTTGAGGGGCAAAATAGAATATCAGCTTTCTCAGCTAACACAGAGAGGGGTAAGATTGTATGTTCCCATAGTGTTCTGTAGAACTTGATGGGTCTGGGTTGCTTTATAATCCATTCAAAATCTTCGTTTTTGAGTAGACTTGGCAGTAGCTCACTTATATACCTTCCTATTCCTGTAACTTGAGGTCTTGATAACATTTGGGTGTCAATTACTATTTTTGGCTTTTTCATATTATCTTCCCTTATATCACTTTATTTTGCTTCATCTCATTCTCTTTATTGTTTTTTCATTTGGAGGAAAGAGACTCTTCTTTTTAGCGGTGTGAGGTATGGCATAAGGTGTTTATGCTTACTGCAGTTTTCCATACTTTGCGTTGAATGATAAAGGATTTTCTGAGAGTATGGCAATTTAGGGGTCTTGTTTTTAATAAATTCCAGTTCCCGTTGAGTGAGAAGACAAGACTCTAAACTTTTTGTTTACTTCCTCATTTCTGGGTGGTGTTTGTCAAAAGACTGTGAGGAGAGTGAAGAGAAAGCTATTTTCTGATTACAAATTTTAGAAGCTATTGGTGCTTGAAGAAAAACTGTTGAAAAAATTGTGTTATTGTTTGATAATATTCCTTGAGAAGAAGAAAGGGAGGTTGCTATGAAAGCATCCATATATTCACTCACCTTCAAAGACAAGGAAAGATTTCTAACCTTGTTCTCCAATAGAGTATTGACAGTGGCTTGTGGTGTGGTTTCGGCAATAATACTGTTTTTTGTTATTTATTTCTCCTTGATATGGTTGAGAGTGGTAGAGTTTGGTATAATGAGCTTTGTGGGACATCTTGGTGCTGCTGTGTTTATAGGAGTGCTTGCGGTGTATCTTAAGATTCTGGAGTATAGGTTAGAGATGCTTTCATACAAAGAGGCTAACATTCACGATATTATTCCAAACTTTTTGTATGTTTTTCTTTTGGCAGTTACAATTTTGTATGTAGTTGCTTACTATCTTATGCATGTTGATTTGAGTGCTGTGAATATAGAAAATCTTTCGTCACTTATAGTTATAGCTTTAATCGGTTCAATAATATTTGCTTATATGCTATCTTCAACTTGGTCGTGGATGTATGTCAACTTTCTCAACTATGTTAGTGATATTGATTGGATATCAAAGTTTGATGAAGATGCTTTTTACAGACTTCTTCCCTTAAAGTTTTACGAGAGTAGAAGGTATCATGTTCCTCTTTCTTTGGGTGTAGTTGAGCTTAAAAACTATGACAGTGTTGTTAAGAGAGTTGGTAAAAGAAAGATGCAGAGATTGATGCTGGAACTTATGGAGGAGATAAACTCTAGGATAAGGTTTGTTGATCTTGTTGCTAGAATAGATGATGGTAGTAAAATAGTTGTTGTAATGAATGTGCCATCTGCTTCGGCGAGTGTGCCTGTTTTAAGAGTTCTTGAGGCCTTGGAGCAGTTTAATGAGAAGTATAACCTAAAGCTTGAGTATAGGGGTAGGGTTGTTGGATTCACTCCAGATATGATTTCGGAAATGGATTTGCTTAAGAGTGAGGGTGAGGAAGTTAAACTGGAGGCTAGGTAAGGTTTTAGGATAACATAGTAGATAATATGCTGGATGGGGTGCTTGCAGTAGACAAAGGTGGTGGGATATTATCTAGCAAGGTTGTAGATAAAGTAAAGAGAGTTTTGAAGGAAGGAGGAATAGTATCCAAGGTTGGGCACGGTGGTACATTGGATAAATTTGCAAGTGGGCTTCTTCTTATACTTTTAGGCAAAGCTACAAAGTTGTTTGAGGAGATAAAGGATCTTCCGAAGGTATACGTAGGGGTTATAAAACTTGGTGAGGTTAGAACGACAGATGATGTTTATGGTGAGGTTGTACAATCTTTTGATTCTGTTTCTGTTTCAAGAAATGACATTGAGGTGGCTTTGAAAAACTTTGAAGGTGAGATATTACAATTACCTCCTGCTTTCTCTTCGGTGCATATAGAGGGCAGAAGAGCATACCAGATCGCAAAGAGAGATTATTATTCTGCTCTGAGAAGTCTGAAACCTAAGAAGGTAAATGTCTATAAGATTGAGCTTTTGGAATTTGATCCTGACAATGCTGAGGTGAGAGTGTTTGTAAAATGTTCTGGGGGAACATACATAAGATCCATAGCTAGGGATTTAGGACAGATTTTGGGAACTGGAGCGTTTCTTAAAGAGCTTAGAAGGGAGGCTATTGGTAATGTTTCTGTTGATGGTGCGGTAGGAAGTAGTGAGATATCGGTTGATGTTATTCTTCGGAAGCTGGTGAGTATTGACGAGTTTAGGAAAGCAAATAGCTTATGAGAATGGGTATACTATCTTTCCACCAACGATAGTATACTTGATCTCTCCTATAACTTCCATTCCTAGGAAGCAAGAGTTTTTGCTTTTGGATACAAAGAAATCTTCAGTTATGATTTTTTTGGGAGTTGGGTCAAAGATTGTTATGTCTGCATTACTTCCTACGGAGATGTGTCCTTTATTTTCAAGTTTGATTATTCTTGAGGGGTTATATGATAGGAGTTTAACAAGCTCTAACATTGATATTGTTCCTTTAGTGACTAGATAGGTATAAGGGACTAGTAGTAAGGTTTCTATACCTGTTGTTCCAAAAGGAGCTTCTTGAAATGTGAGTGATTTTTCAAATTGTGTGTGTGGAGAGTGATCAGAAGCTATTGCATCTATTGTTCCATCTTTTATAGCTTCAATAAGTGCTAGTCTATCTGCTTCTGTTCTTAGAGGAGGGTTTACTTTCTTGTTTGTGTCTAGGTGAGAGGTAATACTGTCTTCGGTGAGGATGAGATGGTGGGGGGTGACTTCGCAGGTTATTCTGATCCCTTTGCGTTTTGCCCATCTTATAAGTTCTATAGATTCTTTTGTTGAAATATGTTGAAGATGGATGTAGGAGTTTGTTTCTTGTGCCAGTAGTATATTTTTTGCAACTGCTATGCTTTCACTACAGTTTGGTATTCCCTGAAGACCAAGCTCTAGGGATTTTTTACCTTGGTTTATTACTCCTCCTTCTGACAATGTTGGTTCCTCTGGATGTTCAAAGACCAGAACTTCAAAGTTTTTTGCGTATGTTAGTATCCTATGCATAATTCTTGGATCGCTTACTGACTTACCGTCGTCGGTAAATACATAACACCCTATGCTTTTGAGAAGCCCCATTTCAGTAAGTTCTTTGCCTTCCATTCCTTTAGTGGAGTTTGCGGATTGTATCACATTTACAACTGCTTTTTTTGAAATTCTGCTTATAACATCAAAGTATACCTCAGGAGAATCAATCTTTGGGTTTGTATTGGCCATAGCAACCAGGGTAGTTACTCCTCCCTTGGCACCAGCCTTTGTCCCACTATCTATTGTTTCCTTATTTTCATTTCCAGGTTCTCTTAGGTGCACATGCAGATCTATAAGTCCCGGTAGGACATAAAGTCCTCTGACGTCTAGATATTTTTCTGCACTGAGGTTATGTCCAATTTTGGTGATCTTTCCACAACTTATTGCTATATCTAGTTCTTCGCCATTTATGTTGTTTTTATAGCAGAATACCCTCCCTCCTTTTATTACAAAATCTTCCATACTAGCTGTAATTGTAAATAAGTTTTTTGCACGATTTCCAAAAATCTTAGGTAAGTAAGCAAAATTCTGAACTTTTCGTTTACTTACTTTCTTTGATTTTAGATAAGATTTGTCAGTTGTGGATCTTGCTTTACACCAAGCTTCTTAGGTGCCTACCAGAAGGAGTATTTACCTGGTCAATAGGATTGCAAGAAGAGTAAAAGGAAAGCCTTGCCTAATTGTTAGTTCTGGAATTTATTGTAGAATAGTTGAGTGAACTTGACAAGTGGAGGTTGAGATGTGTAATATTATTAGTGCTTTTATTGTGGAGAGATACCCAAGCGGTCAACGGGGACAGACTGTAAATCTGTTGGCGTTATGCCTTCGGAGGTTCGAATCCTCCTCTCTCCACATTGGGGAGGTAGCTCAGGCGGTAGAGCGAGGGCCTGAAAAGCCCTGCGTCGTCGGTTCGACTCCGACCCTTCCCAATATCAGGGCCTGTAGCTCAGCAGGTCAGAGCAGCTGACTCATAATCAGCGGGTCGCAGGTTCGAGTCCTGCCGGGCCCAATTTGCTTAGGTAGATGCCAATGAAGATCAAGGAACTTTCTTCGGAAGATGTTCTTAACTTTATCTCAATCTTAATTGAGGTTCAGGAAATATATTCCCAAATAACAGAATATAGGGAAGGTCTAAATGAAAAATTTAAGAAAATAGATAACTACAAAAAAGAGTTAGGAAGACTCTCTAGACTGCTACAGAAATACGAAAGTAAAAAGAAAGAACTACTACTTCAGAAAGATGTAATAAGCGAAAATTTGGCATCAAACAAAAAGAGACTCATTGAGCTTATGGAAAGGGAGGAAGAAATAGCTAGAAACCAAAGAACCATAGAGTCTTTTAACATAGAGATAACAACGATAAGAGCTACTATCAGCACCATTTCCGAGGAGCTTATGGACATAGAAGAACAGATAAACGACTTGGAAGATAGATATGCTGAAACTAAGGAGAAATATAATAACTTGCAAATAGAATTTCAGGCGGAGGAAAAGGTTTTCCAAGAGGAGACAAAGGAGGTATTGTCCAAGATAAAGAAACTTGAAGAAACACAGAAAGAGAAACTTTCAAAGGTACCTCTGCATATAGCACAACATTTCTCAAATATATTACAAAAGAAGAAAGGGATAGCAATAGTTCCTGTTGATAGTCTTGGGGAGGGGAAAAAGTTTAAGGAAGAATATCACTATTGCACAGGGTGCAACATAGTGCTACCTTATGTAGTTGTTGAAAAAATAAAACTAAAAGCTGATATTGTTCAATGTCCATCATGTTTTAGATACCTTTACGATCCTAGCTGGTTTCAGAAAGAACAGACTTCTGAAATTTAGGTAATTGTGGAGTAAGTTGTTAGATCTATCTTTATTTCTTTTTTGCCCTTGGAATTGTAGTTGTTGTCAGATGGTTGTAGGTTTGTGAGTTTTTCTATTAGCGAGAGAGAAACATTCATTGAGCTTTCTATCAGAACTTTGTTTTCAAACGAAAGTAGCTTTATCTCGGAAATGAGAGATATTATTGAGTTCTTCAGATTTTCCAAAAGTGGCTTGTTTGATGCAAATTCTAATATTCTTGATAGAGTTATCTCTTCGGAAGAAGAGTTTAATCTGTGGGATATTTTCTTCATAATTTCTTTTCTAGCAAATTCATACCTGTCCAGCTCGTCAAAAAGTTTCTCTTCTTCGGAGTTTATTTCTAAAAGTTTTTCTGCTTCCCTTTTTATAAGAAGATCCTTTTTCAGTCTTTCCTTTTCTAATATACAACCTAAGATCTTTTTTTCTTCTTCAAGTATATCCACTAACTCCTTTTCCCACATATTCCCACCTCTATTATAGATTTTCGGAATATGTTGATTTTCACAAATTTTTTCATCATATTGGTTTTTCAGAGTTATACTTTGGACTTATCTTACAAGGTCTAAGTTTACAATTAGGTGTGGTTTTTCTTTTACTTCTCTTCTCTTGCAGTCCCTGTCAGAACTGAGTGAACATTTTTCAATGAAGCGTCTAAGAGGTTAAGTTTCTAACCTCATTACGTTACATTACCTGTGAAGATTTGGGAGATTTGCGGTTAGTAGTTGAGGTAAATGGGAAGGAAAGTATGTTTGTGCAACTACACTTACCTCTCGGGGGCAAAAACTATTGAGTTCCTTTTCTTTGTCTTTGTGATACTTTGATAGTTTGATAAACGTTTTGATGCTTTTCAGAGTAGTGTTTGCAAGTGTGTGGTGTTTTTTTCTAAAATAATTGTGGTTTTTGGTGGAGTTTTGGTATGCCGACGATAAATCAGCTTGTGAGGAAGGGGAGGGAGAGGGTTAGGAAGAGGAGTAAAGCGCCTGCATTGAGGGG
>JBCNVF010000017.1 GCA_039630355.1 Brevinematia bacterium | reverse complement strand
ACGAGTATAGGAATACATAACAATGTCGTTCATATCGTATACCTTGATAATGGAAACGGAGATCTTAGGTATTGTAGAAAAGGGATTGAGGAAGGAGATGTTGGGTGGAAGTTTGAGACTATAGATTCCGAAGGTAAAGTTGGATACTATGCCAATATGAAGATTGATAGGAAAGGAAATATTCATGTTGCTTATTATGATTCTACCAAGAAGGTTCTTAAGTATGCGGTGAACTCCAGAGGTAGTTGGGAAATAATGGTGGTTGACAAAAATGATGATCCGGGAAGATTTATTTCTTTGTGGGTTGATGAGCAAGGAAATCCTCATCTTTCATACTTTGTCCAGTCAAAGAAGGAGATAAGGTATGCATTTTTTGATGGAAAGAGGTGGGAGATACAAGTAGTGGTAAGTGAAAAAGCGGGAGGGAGTTCGTCAGTTATTGTTGTTGATGGTAAGCCTATGGTATTTTTCTACGATTCTAGGGAAAATATGCTAAAAGTTGCTAAGAAATAGCTAGACTTATTGTGACTATGTTGGGTTGATTACCTAGGATAGGTTTATTATACTTATATACTGTGCTTGTGCTTAAAAAGAAATCATTCTACGAAATACTGGAAAAGTACCGCGAGTGGGATTTTGAGAGGCTTTTTGTTGAAATTTCTTGTGAGGACATAGAGAGAGCCCTCTCTAAGAGCTATCTTGGTGACAGAGATCTCATTGCACTTCTTTCTCCTAAAGCTCAGGAGTATATTGAGGTTTTGGCTAGAAGGTCATATAAACTTACAAGACAGTTTTTTGGTAATGTTATGTTCATATACGCTCCTTTGTATGTTTCCAACTATTGTTCAAACGGTTGTATTTACTGTGGTTTTAGTGTTTTTGAGAAGTTTAAGAGGAAAACTCTTTCGTTTGAGGAGATAGAGAAGGAAGCGGAAGTGTTGAGAAGCAGGGGGATAAGACATGTGTTGTTGTTGACAGGAGAGTCGGAGATGATAAAGGTTGATTATATAGTTAGTGTTGTTAGACTGCTTAAAAAGTATTTTGATGAACTTTCAATAGAGGTGTATCCTATGGATGAGGATGATTATAGGAAGGTTATAGAGAGTGGTGCAGAGGGATTAACAGTATATCAGGAGGTTTATGATGAAGAGATATACAGTTTGCTTCATGTTTTTGGTCCTAAGAGGAATTATTTATATAGACTGGGAACTCCTGATAGGGGTGGCAGAGCGGGGTTTAGAGAAATGAACATTGGTGCTTTGCTGGGACTAGCGCCATCTCGTAAAGAGATGTTTTTCGTTATTAAGCATGCAGAATATCTTTTTGAGACTTATCCTGATGTAGAGGTAGGGATATCTTTTCCAAGATTAAGGCCTATACGCAGTGGTGAGGGGTTTAGGTTTAAGGTCTATGAGGTGAGTGATATAGATATGGTTCAGTTTATATCAGTTGCTAGAATATTTCTAAATAGGGTTTCAATAAACATATCTACCAGAGAGTCTTCAAGCTTTAGAGACAATATTGCTCTTCTTGGACCAACAAGAATGTCTGCAGGATCATCAACTGCAGTTGGAGGGTATTCTTCGGAAGTAGAGTCGTCGCAGTTTAGTGTATCCGATGATAGAAGTGTTGAGGAAATATGCAGTATGCTTAGATCAAAGGGTTTATGCCCAACTTTTGTAAATTGGATGAGAGAATTCAATGGATAGTTTATTGAGTGTGCTTGTGGGGGTAAATACTGGTTTGGCTTTTGTTCTTTGGATTATACACTTGCTTATGTTTTTTTTGGTGTTTTTACTGCGCTCTAAGGCTGATGAGTTGTATTCTAGAGAATTTGTCAATAGAGTACTTTCAAATCTACTCGTAACTTCAATACTTTTGTTGTTTTTGTTTAGTTGCTTTTTTGAGTATTCTTACGATACGAGGGTGTTTTCTCTTCTAAAGAATCTTTCTCTTTCGCTATCAATGCTTATATCTCCGTTTGTAGTAAGATTAAATTGGAGTAGAATGTCAAAGATGGATAAGCAGTTTTTATTTGTTTATACTATCGTGTTTCTTATGGTTGTTATCTTTCTAATGCTCTCATGGGTGTGGAACATATTTTCTTTAAAAATTTTAGTAGTTCTTCTTTCCACGATTGTAGTTCTTATGGAGTCTTTCGTTACTGCAGGTGGGTATTTGAAGTATCTAAACTTGGAGAATAAGTTATTAGGGATATCATTTATACTTTTGCCCTCACTTTTACCTACTTCTATTCTTACTCACTTTGGTCAGAGTGAGGTTCTGCTTTGGATGCTTCAAGGGTTAACTTTCGCCATAATTTTAGTGCTTTTCGTCAAGACAGTGATAGATATTTTAAACACCTATGCTGAGTATAGAGCGGTTATGGAGGATTTCTCTAAGACTCTTAAGAATGAGGAGAGACTCTTTAGGTGGTTTACTGTTATGTTGGTATCTATTTTGGAAGCTAGAGATCCTTACACTAAGGGACACTCTGAGAGAGTAGCAAGGTATTCTTACAATTTATCAAAGCTTGTGTATAACAACACCTATATGCCAAATTTTGTTGAAATGGGTGCGTTACTGCATGACATAGGGAAAATAGGTGTAAGGGATGAAGTGTTGTTCTACCCATCAAAGTTAAGTGAGGAGATGATGGAAGAGATGAGACATCATTCAAGCATAGGAAAAGATCTGCTTTCTTCAGTGCCAATATTTAAGGATTTGAGTGATATAGCGTACCTGCATCATGAGAGGATAGATGGGAAAGGGTATCCTTTGGGTATAAGGGGGGGTGAGATTCCACTTTATGTTAGAATCTCTACGTTAGCGGATTCCTTTGACGCAATGAACTCTACTAGAGTCTATAGAGGAACTTTGGACCTTGGGAAAATAAAACGAGAGATCCTAGATAACGCGGGGATACAATTTGATAGAAAGCTTTCTCTTGAGTTTGTGGAGAAGATAAACAGTATAGTTTAGAAATTTCGCTTTTGAAATTTGGTTTTGGGTTACTATAATATTTCAGGGGGTGTTTATGAGAAGAGTGTTATTTGCTTTTTTTGGATTAGTAGTTTTTGTCAATCTTTCGTTAGCTCAAAGGTATGTTGTTGATACTGTGATTGGCAATGTCACCGTTAAGAGTAAGAATAAGGTTAGGAGTATAGAAGTTGGATATGTTTTGAAAGAGGGGGATACCATAATAACTGCTAAGGATTCTGAGTGTTATATATCTGTTGAGAATAAGGGGTATATAAGGGTTGAAGGAAGATCTTCGATAACTTTTGAGCAGATAGGTAGGGCGTTTAAAGGGGGTAGTAAGGACAGTATCACATCAACGGGTAGCATTTTTCTTTCTGTTAAGGGGATCTTTGGTTCTGGTAAAGCACTTAATGTAAAAACTCAAACTGCATTTGCTACTGTCAGAGGAACAGAATTTGTTGTTGAGGTTGAGAAGAAGTTAACCAAGGTATATGTGCTTGAAGGGGAAGTTGCAGTAGCTCCTCTTTTTTCAACTGATGAGGAGGAGCTTGCAAAAAG
The DNA here is from genome assembly GCA_039630355.1 of Brevinematia bacterium. Classification (NCBI taxonomy): domain Bacteria; kingdom Pseudomonadati; phylum Spirochaetota; class Brevinematia; species Brevinematia bacterium. The sequence goes on along the minus strand of JBCNVF010000017.1, from coordinate 28,234 downwards.
AACAGTACAGGTTAAGAAAGGGGAGAAAATTGAGATTTCAGAGATAGATGTGATAAATGCTACTTCTTTTCTCAAGGAAGGTGAGGATGAGGAATACTATTCATTCTTAGAAGCTAAAAGAAAGTCTCTTGTTGCTTCTGAGAGAGAAAGGTTTGAGAAAAGGATGAAGATGCTTAGAGATCTTCAGAGGAAGAGATCACAGGAATTGGAAAGGAAGAGAAAGGAATATCTGAAAAATCCTTCCAAGTTGTTTGAGGAAGAAGAGGAAGAGGAGTAACTTTTTGCACTGACATGAGAGTAGGACTTTTTGGAGGAAGTTTTGATCCAATACATATAGCTCACTTGATGGTGGCTCAGATTGCTTCAGAAGAATTGGATATGGATAAGGTAATATTTATACCAGCAAAAGTTTCACCACTTAAAGTTGATACTCCTTATCTTTTTACTGATTCTCAGAGGTTGGAGATGCTACGACTTGCTACTAAGGGCAATGAGAGGTTTGAAGTATCAGATTTTGAGATATCGCTTCCTAGAGTGTCTTATACGTACCTCACAGTAGAGTATTTTTACGATAGATACAAGGGGGAAGAGCTTTTCTTGATAGTTGGAGGTGATAGCTTTGAAAGCTTCTGCAAGTGGAAGAATTATAAGGACATAGTCACCAAGGTTAAGATAGTTGTTTATCCTAGAGAGAATAGGTGTATTTGTATTCCTAGGGAGTTGGAGGAATTTAGGGAGAGGATTATAGTTTTAAATGGGCCTCTGGTAGATATAAGTTCAACTATGATTCGGGAGAGGATAAAGCATAATAAGGAAGTTAGATACTTTCTACCTTGTGAGGTTTACAACTATATTGTTGAGTTAGCAAGTAAAAGTTAGTTATTGGTTGTTGGTGCAAGTTTGTTTTTGTTATTAGATTATTTTTCTGCGTTGATGAAAATTTATTTTTGGCTACTAAGCTTTAGTAGATTCTTTACTAGATCTTTGATGGTTATCGGTGGTAGGTTTTCAATCCTTGTTTTTTCGTCTATGTTGAGGTCTAGGAGTAGATTTCTTATGATGTCTTTACTGTGGTTGAAGAGGGTATGTATTGAGTTGAGGATAGTTTTTCTTCGGGTTGTAAAGAGCTTTTGGATGACTTTAACTTCTTCTTCTGAGATTGGTAGTGGAGATCTTTTTAGGTTGATAAACACTGAGTCTACAGAAGGGATAGGGAAAAAAGAGTTTTTACCAACGTCGAGTAATTTGGTAATTTTGTCTACGCTTAGCTGAGTTACTACCGATACAAAAGAATAGTTTCTGTTTCCTTGTTTTGCAGTAATTCTCTCAAAAAACTCCTTCTGAACCATCACAAATAGATCTTCTATTTGGTATTCATATATGATCTTTTTTAGAATCTCTCCTGCTACGTTATAGGGAAGGTTAGATACGAATATAGTGTTTTGAGGGTCAATCAGGGGAATATCGCTGGGGTGTAGTTTGAGAAAGTCTTTGGTTATCACTTTAACCTTTTCTCTAACTCCGTAATATTCTAGAACTTCTTCCAAGCATTTTGCTATCCCTCTATCTATTTCAACTGTTACTACATATTCAAATGTTTGTGCTAGAGGGAGTGTTATTGCTCCTAGTCCGCTACCTACTTCTAGAACGTAGGTTTTGTTTTGAGTAAGAGATTTGATGAGTTTAACGATCTTTTGAGAGGTATTTTTGTCTATAAGGTAGTTTTGTCCCTTGGTGGAGGAGAGAAAATAATTGTGCTTAGATAGTATTTGCCTTATTCCTGAAGGGGAGTATATATCCATACTTTAGAAGGTTTCTGGAGATACCGATAATAGTAAAAACCGAGGTTTTGGGTAACGAGTTCCCCTCCCATTCCTCAAGCCCCGAGTTGGTGTTTTTGCCACTCGGGGTTTAGTATTTGAAAGTGTCATTTTCTAAAGATAAGTGTTCCTATTCGTAGTAGATTTGCTCCTTCGCTTATTGCTATTTTGTAGTCGTTAGACATTCCCATTGATAGATATTTAAGTTTAACTGAGAATGTGTTTTCTATCTTCTCCTTAAGATTTCTTAGAGTTGAAAAACACTTTGATATTGTAATTTCGTCGTTAGTGTATGGAGCTATAGTCATGAGTCCGGAGATTTCTATTCCGCTAGATAGAAGTTCTCCGAAAAATTCAACGGTTTTTTCTGGCTCAATTCCATGTTTTGTTGCCTCGGGGCTGGTTTTGACTTCAAGTAACAGTTCTCCTTGGAAGTTTCTTTTCCTAAGTTCTTCGGGAATTTTTGTGTTTTCTATGGAGTGAATGAAATCAAAAAGTTTAACTATTTTCGTAACTTTGTTGCTTTGAACAGTGCCAACCATGTGTTTTTTTATGTTATTCAGTAGTCCTAGTTGTGATAGGGTTAGAAACTTTTTTTCTGCTTCTTGCACACGATTTTCGCCTATGTCAGTTACTGGTGAGTTGCTTAGAAGTTCTATAACCTCCTCAACTGAGGCATATTTAGTTACTACTACGATTCGTATATCATGCTTGATTCTGTGAATGGATTTGAGCTTCTCAATTTCCTCAAGAAGTGAGGAGTAATTATGGGAGGGTTTCATCTTTGGCGACGCTGGGATTCGAACCCAGGACACAGGGCTTATGAAACCCCTGCTCTGACCGCTGAGCTACGTCGCCATCAGATTTCATCAGAGTGGTTACAAATATTTTATACTTCCTTGTATTCAATTCTCAAATAATTCCCCAGTATTCCAGTATTACTATTATACCTATTGCTAGAAATATTCCTCCGGCCACAAATCTTAGAACTTTAGTGTTCAACTTCGCAAGGAATGTGCAACACAGGAATGCTATTATTAGGTTAGGCAGGAACAAACCAAGTGATGCTCCAATCCACACAGGTAGTAAATCATCAAACCTTATTGCTAGCGAGAAAGTGGATAACTGAGTCTTATCTCCCATCTCAGCTAAGAAGAATACCAAGAATGCCTTTAAAAAATCTGGAAGGTTGAAGGTTTTTTCTCCTTCTTTGCTTTCTTCTCTTTCAAGAAACCAGAATATTCCTATGATTATAAATAGTAGTCCACTTGCAAGAATTAGTGTTGCTTTGGGTAGAATCCTGTTTAGCCACTCTCCTAGAAGCACTGGTATAAGCATTACTACTACCGTTGCTAAGAAAATACCCAATATCAGTTGTAGTTTTTTCAGCTTTGTGCTTAATCCAATGGTAAGGAACATCGTTTTGTCTGCAATTTCTGCTAGAAGGATAACGAAAAATGAGGTGGCAAGACTAGTTATCATTCGTTCCTCCTAGAATTTTTCTCAAGCACTCTAGTAGAATTTTATTCTCCTTCCTAGTTCCTATGGTTATTCTATAGTATGTTTTGTCATATCCGAAAGATTCTAGATTTCTTATCACTATTCCTGATTCTAGAAGTTTTTTGTCAAGATCCTTTGGACCTTGTATAAACAGGAAGTTTCCATAGGATTTCTCCAATACGTTAAGGCCTAGTTTTTTGAATTCATGTTTTAGTATTCTCTTATCTCTAAGTATTTTCCTTAAGATCTTGGAATAATAGTTTTTGTCTGCTAGAGCTTCTATTGCACACTCTGAGGCAAGTGAAGAGATGTTAAACGGCATTCTCATCTTCTCGTACAGTTTTGCAATCTCTTCTGAACATATACCATATCCAAGCCTTAGTCCAGCAAGAGCGTAAAGTTTTGAGAAAGTTCTGGTAACGATAAAGTTGGGGAATTTGTCTATAAGCTCTATGCTTTCCCAGTATTTGCTTTTGGGGACAAACTGGAAGTAAGCCTCATCTAGAATGAAAATTGTGGATTCTGGTATGTTTCTGAGAATGTTCTCAATGCACTTTCTATCCACTGTAACGCCGGTAGGATTATCTGGTGAGGGAAATATTAGGATTTTCACCGATGGTTTCATCGCACTGAGAATGTTGTTACACGAAATTGAGAAGTTTTTCTCCCTTTTTGCTTCTATTACTTCAGCGCCTATTATTGATGCTAAGATTTTGTAATATGTGAAGGTCTTCTCAATTGTGAGAAGGCTACTATTTGGGGTAAGATACATCAAAAATAAGTTTAGAAATATCTCGTCTGAACCGTTGCCTAGAATTACTTTTGAAGCGGGGATATTATTTTCCTTTGCTATTGCTCTCTTTAGCAGAGTGTAGGACGATTCTGGATATTTATGTGAAAGCTTTGAAAGTTGTTTGATCTTTCTTATTACTCTTGGTGAAGGTCCATAATTGTTCTCATTTGAGGAGAGTCTTATTGGGAAACTATCCTCTCTGGTGCCACTTACGTATTCTGGCACTCTCAGTAGGTTGTTAGCAAACATCAAGTCCCCCTATAGATTTTTTCAATTTCCTCCTTGACGGAGATGCTCCTGTCTTGAACAATTTTTATCCTACCCTCAAATATCACTCCTTGTTGTATTATTATCTCTGGTGTTGTTATATCGCCGTATACTCTACTTGTTGGTAGGAGTATTACCCTAACCTTAGCATCTATATTCCCTATAAGAACTCCTTCAACTACTACACTGAGTGCAGAGATATTGCTTCTGACTTTGCCTTTACTACCTATTGTCACGTGGGAAACTTTAAGCATTTCACCTTCAAACTTCCCGTCTATTCTTATTCCTCCGTTGACCATGAACTTTCCTTCAAAAAAGGAATTTTCACCAATTATAGTGTTGTATACTGTAGTCTTTGGGTCAGCCATGTTCACCTCCGTCAGCCTTGAGCAATTCCTATGTAATTTCTAAATTCTGTTACAAACTTATACATGTCTTTTATAGCTTCAATTGCTTCTATATTGTTTATTATTTTGTTCTCATCTGGTTCAAATTCTATTATCAGGTGTGGTTCTAGCAGTGTTCCTTCGGATGTAGGGTTTTCCAAAATATCTTCAAGAAATCTCTGCAATTCTTCAAGAAACCTATCAAGGTTAAAGAGTAGCTCTCTAAATCTTTTTCTCTTCAGTTTCTGCATTTCTGCAATATATCCTTCGTTCTCACTTTTTTCAATATTCTCGGTAAGTTCAACATACTTTGATAGAAACATTTGCACTCTCCTAAATTCCGAGAAAAAGTAGTCTAACTTATGCTGAACTGAAAAAACAACCTTGAGATATTTAGGTGTAAACAACGGTAGATACTCTTTCTCAAAAAATGAAATGTAGCTATTGATGTTTATTAGATCCTTGTCACTTATGTAGGGTGAGGGGGGTATTTGAGGTATGGTCTCTAGAATGTCATATGAAGTAGGTCTTTCTTCTTTCTCCAACTCTTCAAGATTTTTGCTAAACTCGTATTTCTTTAGGTCCTCTACTGAGAAAGTTCCTTCACTGAGTTTTTTTAGATCTTTCATTACTAGCATCAAGGATGCCTTTATGCTTTCTATTCTTCTAGGATCTTTGGTTAGCGCTAAGGCACTTTCTAGCATCTTCTTTATGTTCTCAATCCTTTTGCGGATTTTTTCAGTATCCATCTATACATTATTTTATAGGTTTGCCTTCCAATCTTTAAATTTTAGATGTATGGTGTCTAGGGTTTAATCTCCACAGTGTTACTTTACATTGGGTTCTAACTTCTATTGAGGTTGATGATCGCTCAGTTCTTGTAAGGACTACGAGGGAGATGGAAGAAAAACCATTCTGATTGTTAAATTTTGGACTTTATTGCTATGGTAGGTTGTAGTGTCTACCAACTTACTTTTTCACCTCGCCTTTGCTTTCTTTAACTAACTTATAGACAAATGCTAATATTTCTGCTATTGCGTTATAAAGTTCTGGTGGTATTTCTGACCTTATTCTTATTGCCATAAGGGGTTCTACTACTTCTGATTTTACTATTGGGATATTGTGTTCCTCAGCTATCTGAACTATTTTTTCTGCTAGGATTCCTACTCCCTTTGAGATAACCTCTGGAGCCTGCATCTCGCTAGGTTCATACTTTAGCGCTACTGCTTTTTTCATTCTCTTCCCCCATACGATTCTATATCTATATTGATCGGATTAAATCCCAATGCCTCAAGGTTTTGCTTAAGTTTTTCTTCCCCTACCACTCTTATTTCCCTTTCTGAAAAAAAGTTTATTGATAGATTGTATCCTTTGGATATCCTTTCAAGAAGGATTATTATCTCTACCTCTTCTATTCTCGTGGTAAGCACTATCTTTTTAAAACCTGACTCATTAAATTCAATGTAGGAATACCAGCTTTCTCTTTCTTCTTCAAAGTGAAGGATTCCGAAAAGTTCCCTATCTCTTTTTGTGAATAAGCTGTTGATGAAAAGACAAAACTCGTTTTCTGAGATCTTTTTTGGTATTTCGTTGAAAAGTGTTTCTGTTAGTGACATGTGTTTTTTGTGAGATTTTTCTTTGCTTTTGAGCACTAAGCCAGAGATGAGGTAGGGAAGATTGAACCTTTTGATGGTTTCTAAGTTTTCCTTGGTTATAGGAATGTCAAGAGCCATTAGAGTTTTAGTTAGAAGGTAATTTTTAGGTGTTTTTGATACTTCAAGTTGAAGTAGTATTCTGTCTAGGTCTTTGATTAGAGATAGATCGTTTTGAGCTCTGATTATTACTTTGCCATTTTCTTTTCTAACCTCTCCTAAAAACACATTTGATGGTATATTCCCTTCAACTTTTGCTTTCAGTTTCTGTCCATCAATGTTTATTAATGCAAGGTTACCTATTATGTTGAGTACTTTTACTAGCTTTAGCTCCATAGTATAATTTTCGTAGAGGTAAACGTAACTTTATATCAGATCCTGAGTACTTATCAGGAAGGATATGTCCAGTCCAGACGGGATTGCAGGAAGAGTAAAAGGAAAACAATACTTAGTTACTAAACTTTGGATTTATTGTAGGTTTTACGATAAAGTCTAAATTTCACAACTAAGTGTAATTTTTCTTTCTCTTGCGGTTTACTATCGAGGACTAGGTTAAGGTCTCTTCTTGGTGAGCATCTGAGAAGCTTGGTGCAAAGTTAGGTTTTATAACTAACAGACACTATCTGGAACTGAATGGGTAAGTAAGAAAGAGTTTAGAATTCTTGCTTATTCACTTAGTAGTAATTGGAATTTATTAATACTTTATTGTTAACTGGAGATGGTACTCTGGTATCAAATATAATTTGAACTCCTTTTGAGTTTCTGAGTTGTTTCCGAAAATTTTCAGGGGAGAGTATATGAAGATTGTTGGTGTGAAGGGATTCGTAGGGACTTTCGCAATTGTATTTCTTTTTTCGCAGATGAATTTACCAGAAAATGTTGTCAATAAAAGCACGTACGATTATGTTGTGAATCTTAGTAAGTTTTCCTTCTCTAAGTATGACTCTATTGAGGATGAAAATATTGATAGGTTTATATCCACTTACAAGGCAGTGTATTTTGATAAAAAGAAGGTTGTTAAGAGAATGAGGAGTATGAGTGGTAGGAGGATTTACAAAAGGGTTGAAGTTTTAGTGCCTAGAAAAGATCCAAGACTTTCCTCTCTAAGCCTTGTGGAGAAACAATACTTCTCCGTCCCTTCGGATTCCCCATACAAGCCTGATATTGCCCTTCTGTATGCTGATGTTCTAATTGCTAATACTAAGTATTCTACTGCTTTGAAAGTTCTGGCTTCGCTTTCAAATACTTCAGTTTACGATGAGGCGGTTTTAAGAATGGCTAAGATCGGTGTCAAAACAGGCAATTATCATCTCCTTAGGGAGAGTTTAAGTATTTACGAAAAAATGAAAAAAGTAGAGATTTATAGTCCTATTTACATTGTCTACAAAGCTTTGCTTTATGCTAAGGATGGTAATTTGGAAACTTCTCTTAGAATGGTGAGGGATCTGGTAGTTTTTGATTTTACTCAAAAATACGATTACATTAGCTACATAGTTGACTATTTCCACCATCTTTCTGGGATATTTCCTTCCTCTTTTCCTTCTGGGGAAGGAAGAAAAATGGTAGAAGAGATTTGTTTTGAGCTGATAGACTATAAATTTTACGGTGAAGCTGTTAAGATTGCTAATTTTGCGAAACTTGGACCTGATTTCATAGCAGAATTACTCTTGGATATGAAGGTTATTGGAGCGAGGGGTTGGAAAACTCTTGCTAGGATTTACTTACCAGTGACTTACAGAAACATTATTCTTAATCCTGTTAGTTTTGAAAATAGGATTGATGGGTATGGTAGCTACTTGAGGAAAGTTATACTAAAGTCGCTAGTTGTCCACTATATCAAGCATGACTGTTGTAAGTCTACTGAGTATCTTAGAATACTTTCTGGGGAAGCTATACGCACTGAGAGGATATATTTACTTGCTTCAAAGCTGATTGACAAACTCATTTTGGCGAAAAGATATGATATGATAGCGTTGATACTTAAGGAGACTGAACTTAGTGGAAATTTTGCTCATAGAGATATTGATAGAGTTTCTTTTTTCAAGGGATATGCTTGTGAGATGATCGGTCAGACTAATGATGCAATAAAGTTTTATGAAACTGCAGTATCCTCTGTTCCGTCAGGATATTATGATTACCTGGCTTCTAGGAGAATAAGTGAGTTAGCGTCTGAGAATGAGGTTAGAAGTTACTACAATAGATTCATTTTACCGACTACGTCAGAAAGCGAAAAACTGAAGCTAGCAAAATTGTTATTTAACTTTGATAAGCAGAATTATGACTCCTATAAGTCGTTTGTTCTCTATAAGATTAAGGAGAAAAACCCTTTTCTTCTTAGCATACCCTATGAGATAGTTGAAGCTATAGATTCTGTAGAGAGGTCAAAGATAAAAACTCTCCTTAAGAGGATAAAGGATGAGTATGCTGTTGTGAGTAGGATAGTTAGGAATAAGGTGGTATACAAAGGATTGTCTAATGTATTTTCCTACATTGTCATAATGAGAAATAGGCTTGAGATGAAAATGACTAGAGGGATATACAACGAAGGCAACAACATAACTGCTAACAAATTCATAGATGCTTTTTCCAAGTTCCTACCGTTTAGTATACAGGAAGTTCTATATCCTATTCCTTACGTTTCTGATGTGATATACTCGGCGGAAAGGTTTGGCATTGACCCAAACCTAATATACGCTGTTATGAAGCAAGAGAGCTTTTTTCAGGAAGGAGCTTACTCAAGAGCTGGTGCTATCGGACTTATGCAAGTATTGTATAGCACTGGAAAGCTAGTGGCAAGGAAACTTGATATACCTGAGGCGATATCTAGCAGAAAGGATTTATTCAAAACAGATCTGAACATATTTCTGGGGACGGCTTATCTGTCAATGCTGATAGACTCTTACGGCGATCTCAATCATGCTATATCTGCATACAACGGTGGTGCTAGAGTCTTCTCTAGAACTAAGAGGAAGTATAAAATATCTCCCGAGGATAGTATTGTATTTTCCGAATTCCTTGCGTTTAGAGAAACTAGGCAATACATAAAGAGAGTTGTAAAGTATTACAACGTTTACTCGTCTATATACAACTTTGAGATCGTAAAGAAGGAACTTGGTGTGCGGGATAAAAAGGATCTTGAAGAACTTAAAGCAAGACTTAACGCACTTCAGGAAAAACTTGGAATTGGTGAAGAAGAAATTGAGGAAGAACAAGAAGAAACCGAAAGTGAGGAGTAAATCACCAATTGTTGAAAAGCAAAACAAACCTTTCTTACAATTGATTTGCTAAGGGGGAGAAATTTATGAAGAAAGTTATGATCTTCTTTACTTTTCTAGGTGCTAATCTTTTGTTACTTATTTCATGTAAACCTTCTTACGAAGTAATAGATTATGGCATAGTGCTGAAGGATCATATCCCTGCCTTTGACTCTCCATCAACAAAGGGGGCAAAACCTGTTGAAAACTTTAGTTATGGCACTATCGTTGAAATAGTCATGGAGAGAGGAAAAGAAATACCCCCACACCTATACATGGTTGCAAAGGATGGTAAGGTCTATTATGTCAAGCAAGAGGACATTCTCAGAGGTGTCAAGATAGTTGAAGGAGGCACACCAAAGGACCCAGGAGCTAGGAAAAGATATTATGCTATCAATGAGGGAATGGTTTTCTGGAAAGATGGAGCGGTCATATTCTCGGAGTTAGATGCTGAAGTAAAGACGAATATAAGTAAAACTACTTCTCTTACCAACATTGTCACAAATCTAATACCGAAGGGGCATAACAGTGTCAATTGGGGCACAGTAATGTATATCCTTTTCACACCTTCTGTTGAAGTAACTCCTCCTTCTTTCTACACAAACTCCGTTTCAGAAAGAGTCCAGTATTCTAAGGCCCAGAATAAACAGTTCTACTTCCTTGTGATGGATATCAGTAACCAGACTTTTGTTGGATACGTAAGAAGTGATGCAGTAGAATTTGGGGTTGTTCCAGCAATCGCTGTAAAAGAGATAGTTAAAGTATACTCCGCTGCAACCAGTGGTGCAAAAGAAACTGGCTTTCTTGATCTATTTACTCTAATGTCCGTTGAAAAATCACCCTACGGTAACTACTGTAAGATTAGATCTGTTCCTTTTACGTCTGGAGCTAGGACTGGATTCGTGTTAGCGGAAGATATCTCTACAGCTTTTCCAGATGTGTTCTTTGGCCTCAACTTGATGAAGTATACAAATGATTTTGCTAATCTTTCCTCAATAGATGAAAAGAAAAGAGCTGAAATAATTTCCCTCTTAGAGGATTTTGTCAACAACAACCCTAATTCCAAACTGTATATCTACACTCTCAACCTCCTTAAGAACATCTCACCCCACGAGGAACATGACTTTGAAAAAGAAGAATCTGATTCAGAGTCTTAGTAATAACCTTATACCAAAACTTTTCTAAGCCAAAAGTCATAAACTCTGAATTATTCAGAAAAGGCAGAGTGAAAAAAGAGAGTTTCCAAAAGCGGAGCTTTTGACTCGGAATAGAGCACTATGAGGAACATAGCTAAAGAATTTAAAGTTGTTTCAGAGTTTACACCCTGTGGAGATCAACCAGAAGCAATAGAGAAAATAGTAAAAGGTTTTACTGAAGAAGGGCATAAGAGGATCACCCTTCTTGGCTAAACTGGAAGTGGCAAGACGTTCACGATGGCTAATGTAATTGAGAGATTAGGACTACCAACCCTTGTGGTTTCACACAACAAAACTCTGGCAGCACAACTCTACAGAGAGCTCAAGCAGTTTTTCCCGTATAACGCAGTGGAATACTTTGTCTCCTATTATGACTACTATCAACCTGAAGCCTATATTCCTCAAACTGATACCTATATTGAAAAGGAAGCAACGATAAATGATGAAATAGATAGGCTTAGAATATCTGCTATCGCAAGTTTACTAAGTAGGAATGATGTCATTGTGGTTGCTAGCGTTTCTTGCATATACAACCTAGGAGCACCATCAGACTTTAGAGAGTTTGTCCTTTTAGTAAGAGTTGGAGATAAGATGGATATCCGTGACTTAGCGTACAAATTCTCCGAAATGCAGTATGAAAGAGGTGACTACCACTTTACTAGGGCTACTTTCAGAGTAACAGGTGACAGGATTGATATCCATCCGGCTTACTCTAGAGATTTCATAAGAATAGAGTTTTTTGATGACGAAATAATTTCAATAAAACGCTACGATTATTTGAACAACTCCTTAATTGATCAACATGATGCAATAGTGATATATCCAGCCAAACTCTTTGTTTCCTCAAAGGAGAGAATTGAAAAAGCAGTTAGGGAGATACTTAAGGAGATGGAAGAGAGAGTTAAAGAGCTTAGAAGTTGTGGGAGAGAAATAGAGGCAAAAAGATTGGAAACAAGAACGAAGTATGACATGGATCTACTTTTAGAGACAGGATATTGTCCGGGAATTGAGAACTATTCAAGGTATATCTCGGGGAGAAAGCCGGGGGAAAGGCCCTATGTTTTACTTGACTATTTTCCAAAAGAATTTCTAACCATCATAGACGAATCTCATGTTACAATTCCTCAGATAAGAGGAATGTTCAACGGGGACAGGTCAAGAAAAGAAACTTTAGTTGAGTTTGGATTTAGACTACCATCGGCTCTTGACAACAGACCTCTTAGGTTTGAAGAGTTTGACTCTTTGCTTGATAGGGTTTTGTATGTTTCTGCTACTCCCGATGAATATGAGTTATCCGTGTCTGGAAAGATTGTAGAACAGATAGTTAGGCCTACAGGACTACTTGACCCTGTTATTTACGTAAGACCAACTGAAAATCAGGTTGAGGATATAATAAGAGAAGTGAGTGAGAATACCAAAAGAGGAGAAAGGACAATAATAACCACCCTAACGAAAAAGATGGCAGAAGATCTTACGAGGTTTCTCGTTGAGAGGGGTATAAAAGCTATTTACATTCACGACGAGGTTGAGGTGATAGAAAGGGTTGAACTTCTTAGGGATCTAAGAAAGGGAGTGTATGATTGTATAGTAGGGATAAACCTACTTAGAGAAGGGATTGACTTACCGGAAGTTTCATTGGTGTGTATACTGGATGCAGACAAGGTAGGTTTTCTAAGGTCAACAAGATCTTTGATCCAGATAATGGGTAGGGCAGCAAGACATATAAATGGAAGAGTAATAATGTATGCAGACAAAATCTCCCAATCTATGGAAGAAGCAATCAGAGAAACCGATAGAAGAAGGAAAATACAGTTAGAGTATAACCAGAGGCACAATATAACACCGAGAAGTATTAAAAAAGAAGTCACCGATATAATTGAGAGAAAACACGAAAAGATAGTTTCATCAAGAGTTAGAAGAACTTTTAAGGTTTCCGAATATAGCGAAGTTTTTGAAATAATTGATGAGATCAAGAGACAATATGGAAACAATATTAGAGAGGTGATTAGAACTTTGACAGAGTATATGTTCAGCTTTGCGGAAAAGCTGGAGTTTGAGAAAGCTAGTATTGTCAGAGATGAGATAAGAAAGATAGAGAGTTCAGCTTAATCCTTGCCTACCTTTCGTATTCGTAGTAATTAAGATCCGCTGGATACTCCACCCAGTAAGATACTAGATTTTCTGCGGTTTTCCCCTTTTCAACAACCATACTTACCTTGAATATTCCCTCCTTCCTTATTACTTCGTAGCTCATCTCAGGAGAAGGTGTTATCTTATCAATGTTTACTTTAATTCTATCGTCATAAGGTATCGGAATCCTGTCAACTATAGATATAGCTATTTGCGTAGGTAAGTTATTTCTAATGATGTTTTTAAAAACTCTTACTATTCGCTTATGAGTCCCCAGAAGTTTTGGCATCTCCTCCCGCTCTTCAACTAACTTCCTCTCCACTACGATGCTGGGCACTGAGATTCCCTTGGTTTCAAAAACCCCACCTTTGGGAATTGTCTTATTAAGATATATCCCACTTACCCTACTACCAGCAAATAGAATGTCAACACTACCCGGCAGAAAAGTAACTTCAGAAACATTTGAGATTTTAAAAACAGCAAGACCTGAGGAGTATTTCGGAGGAATGGCATAGTAACTTCTTTCCACACTAACAGGTATATTATCAAATACCGTAACCTCTGTGTCTTTCTCTAATACCATCTCCTTACTAATCTCCCATACAAGTCCAATATCAACTCCTTTTTCCTCCAAACTAGTTTCAGAAAATTTCTCACCTTCAACCCTACCATACACTTCAGTCTTCAGTTTAGGAATAGTCGTTGGAAGTGTGGATTTGTAAGAAATCATTTCCATCACAGCTCCTATCAACTTTTTCAGCTCAACTTCCACGATATCCGGAACTACCTCAGTAGTCGTCACAATAATCTTGCTAACTAGAATCTTAACCCTCTCAGGTAGTGAAAATTTCACTTTCAGTGATAAGGTTTGATTATCAGCATTGAGCGTATAACTGGTCCTCCAGCCACCTGCTAATCTGTAGCTCAATGTTCCAGCTGAGGTAGAAAGCTTAATCACTTTCACTACCTCCTGTTTCTTTTCTATCTCTCCCTCTATTTCCTTTTTCTTCCTCTCTTTAACTGACTTCTCTTTTTCCAGATTAGGTAAAATACTCTCATTTATCTCAATAACTTTCCCCTGTAATTGGTTAAAGTTCTCCATCAGCGAAGTCATGGTCTTAGTGTCCTTTGGGTAAGGTGAAGCTAAAACTGTTTTTATCAACTCCAATGAAGCTTTAAGTTTCTCTGATTCATTTTTTGCAGAAGTTATCTTTCTTTCCACCTCCTCTATCTCTTTTATAGTATTGCTTAACTCAGAGAGAAGATTTGGTGGTATGTTGGTTGAAGTGGTTATCTCAACAATTCTGTTTCTTTCAACCGAGATATCAAAAGAATTCGCTGGAATTGCAATTATGTTTGTCGTTACCGAGAGTTTTACTAAAACTGTGCTAGGATAAAAAGTAACTGTCGTTTCTGCTTTTGGAAAAACTCCTATGAGGATAAACATGAAAAACGAAGCAAAAAAGATCATCTTTCTCATATGCTCCTCCTCACAAAAGATTCTTAAGATTTAAATACCTAGCTTCTCCTGAAAACAACCTAAACCTCTTTAGCACTTATCCCTAACCCCCAAAGCCAAAAACCTAGAATACACATTCTAAGCACTTTACAACCCGTAACTACAAAATCTATCCTCTCCAACCCACAAAAGCAATTATGAACCTATACCAGCTACCTAGTCAAACTTGAAACTAAAATGTCAATAAATTCCAATTTCCATTAGGCAAATAGACAGAATTCTAAACTTTTCCATACTTATCTCTTCTGGTTTTCGTCAGCTACAAAACTTCACTTCATACCAACCCTCTTAAGTGTTCACCAAGAAAAGTATTTACCCAGTTAATAGAAACTACAGGAAGAGTAAAAAGCCTAGTCGTTAAGTTTTGGAATTCTTCATTACTAGAATATCAGCAAATTCCAAATTTCGGATATAATAGGAAGTAGCTTTCTTTTTACTACCCTCACGGTCCCTATTTGGACTGAGTAAATACTCTTCCTAGCAAACTCTCGGGAAACTTGGTGTAAAGTGAAGTTTGTGACTGAGAAATGCTATCTAGAGCCAAATGGTGTAAGTAGGCGAAAAGTTTAGAATCTTGTCTACTTGTTAATTTTAGAACTTATTGGGGCTTCTGCGAAATATTTGAAAGTTAATATAGTCTTGTTTAAAAATGGTTGTAAACTATGGAAGAGAATTTAGTTAACCAGCAAGGAGAGATAAGAGTTCCCATTACTGTATCAAAGTTTCTGCTCAAGGAGGGAGATGTTCTAGACGAAGATATTCTATACTACCATAATCTTAGGAAAGGAACTATACTTAGTAAGGAGTTTATCTCTGCGATTCAGCAGATAGATGGAATAGACACTGTGAGGGTTTTAAGGCTGAAGAAGATTGTTGAGGAGGAGGTTGAGAAGAAAGTATCTTTAAGCGTCTCAAGTGTTTCAGACCCTTCTCGGAGTTTAGAAGCATTAGATGCAGTAAAGGACACGGACATAAAGTTGGGATTTAGTGACGAAGAAGCAAATAGGAAAATAGCAGAATCTATAAGGAGGACGATAGAGATGATAAGAGGTAGGGATTATGAGTCAAAGGTTGAGAATACTAGTCAGAAGATAGAGGAGATAGTTGTAAAAGAGCAGATAACTTCACAGACAATGAAACAAGAAGTTGAGAGGACGATAAGGGAGATTTCTGAGAGCTTTGTTGATACATTTTCTCTTCAGAAGATAGTGCCTATAAGGAGTAAAGCTGATGTTATGGCGCTGAATTTTTCAAACAAGAGTATATCTAATTACTTTTTGGATTTAGTGGTAGCTGATAGAGTTATGTTTATAAACTCGGCTAAAAGCATTGTGGTGAAATTCATAAACTCTTTTGGTGACGATAATAGTGGAATAGTCCTTAGCTCGCTGTTTCAGTTTTCGGAGAATGATGACTATGTTGTTTCGCATTCTATCTTTGTGATGGCTATGTCAATACTTATAGCGAAGGAATTAACCAAACTTGCTTATGATAAGCTTTCTCAAAGTGACAACAAAGTTGATCCTAGAAGCCTAAAGGTGATATCTCAGAAGACCTTTGACATTGACGATCTGACAAACATAGGGCTTATTAGTATTTTGCATGATGTGGGACTGCGAAAGAATTTTGGCTCAATACTTCCGTCCTTTAGGATACCAGCAACAACTGTTTCCAAAGTTGAGTTACACCCAAGTGAATCAAGTTTTTTTGCGCAGAAGTTGAGTTTAGATATAAGTATCCAAAGGGCGGTTTATGAACACCATGAATTTCTTGATGGAAGCGGTTATCCTAAAGGCACAACTAGGTATATGTCAAAATATTCCCCTATAATTGCATTTACAGAAAGACTTAGTGAGTTAGTGCTTGAAAACCCGTTTAACACTAAGCCTATTTTACCAGCTTTGGCAGTAAATCATATACTCAAAAATGAGCTTAAGAAATATGATAGAGATGTTGTATACGCGTTTGTCAGAGCAACCTCAACCTACCCAATAGGTAGTTGGATAGAGATGTCTAACAACCTAGTGGGATTTGTGAAGGATGTAAGTCCAAGAGACAAAACCAAACAAATTGTGAAAGCTGTCTTTACTTCCCAACTGTCTAAATTGGATTCGCCTGTAGAGATTGACCTTGCTGAGGTGCAAGATGTGAAAATAGTTAAGGTTTTGAACCCTATTGAACTGTCCAAAAAAGTAGGAGATATAAGGACTTACTACTTTGATTAACCGAAACCTAACAAAAGGTTCAGAAATACGAACTGCAAACTTTTGATAAAGATAAAAGGAGTTTAGCTTTTGCTAAGCGAAGAAGACAAAGTTCGGAGGAGCCTGCGAGCTCCTCATAGCTTAAGAGATCTTTATCTTAGTTTCCTTAGAGACCTTTTCCTTCGGTATTCTTATTTCAAGTATTCCATCTTTGTATTCAGCTTTGGCTTCTTCACTTTTTACATCAACTGGCAGTGGTATTATCCTCTCAACCCTGCCATAGAATCTTTCCAACCTGTGGATGTTTTCCTTCTTTTCCTCCTTTTCCTCTCTCTTTTCAGCCTTTAGGTGCACAAAGTTATCTTTAACCACTATCTCTATATCATCCTTTTTGACACCAGGAATTTCAGCCTTTATCACAACATCCTTGTCTGTTTCGTATAAATCTACTACTGGGGCAAAGACGTATTCTTTACCGGGCTCTAAGGAGCCGAAAAACTCATCAAAAAGTCTGTCAAATTCCCTTCTTACCCTTTCAATTTCAACAAGAGGTTGCCATATACTTAGACCCTTTCTCATAACTCACCTCCCTATCAAAAGTTTTCACATAAAATATACCAAAATTTTTCTGATTCGTCAAGTGTCTTTGCTTTGTTATCAAGCCTTTTGTTAAGTTCATTATACTTATTGTATTTCTACGCAGTAATCCTAGAAGTGAACTTGAGAGGGTTTCCGTAGTAACTGGTGGGGTAGGTGGTTTTCTGAAATCTTGAAGTTTTGATACTTACTTATGGGTTTGAGATTAAGTTTAAAGAGTAGGTGCAGAAGTAACAAAATTTTTAGCCGAGATGGAGAAGGAAATGGGAGAGCTTACTCTTGGGATAGTAAGTCTTATACCGTTTCTACTTATAGGTGTAGGGATACTGAAGACTAGAATAGGCATGCATTGGGTAACGCTTTTTGCTATGGTTGTGACTGCTTTTCTATCGTTGCTGTGGAAGAGTGATATTTCGGTTATTCTTGTATCTTTTGTTGAGGGAGCTGTAATGGCGCTTATACCTATAATCTGGGTTATTCTGGCTGCAGTGTTTACGTATTTTATAAGTCTTAGAACTGGTGCGATGGAGGTGATAAAGAGTTTTTTAAACAACATTACTGAGAGCAGACACACTCAAGCGGTGCTTATAGCGTTTTGTTTTGGGGGATTTTTGGAGAGTGTTGCGGGTTTTGGAACTGCGGTAGCTATACCGACGGGTATGCTTGTGTCTATAGGCTTTGACCCTATCAAGGCTGCGGTAATTTCGCTTGTAGCTAACTCAGTGCCTGTTGCTTTTGGTGCACTAGGGCTTCCAGTGATAGTCCTTAGCAACTTGGTTAAGGAGCCACTGGAGGAACTTACAAGATACGTTGCTTTGCAACTTATTCCATTCTCACTAGTTATTCCTCCGCTTGTGGTAATAATATCAAATGGAGGAATTAGGGGAGCTGGAGAGTCTCTAAGAGACGCTTTGTTGATCGGGTTTATTTTTACGCTAACCCAAACTCTAGTTGCCTTCTTTATAGGACCTGAGCTAGTAGCAGTTCTGGGAAGTATTGTATCATTGCTAGTGGTGGTTATCATCAATCACCTTAGAAGACCAAATCCGTTTATGAAGAAGATTTTAGTTCCGGTGATAAACTATTTAATTCTTCTTGTTCTCATAGTTCTCTCAAGGGTTGTTTTTCCAGGGTATTTAAGTGAACATTTTGTCATAACCTTGAGTATTGTGGATCACAAGATCAAGATAGACTATCTCACAACACCAGGAACCCTTTTGCTTATCTCATCAGTGGTTGGTTCTATCTTTCAGGGTGCTAACCTAAAAACTATTCTCTCAGCTTTGGTTGAGACTCTTCAGAAGATAAAGTGGAGTGCTTTAACGATAGTAAGTATTGTTGTCCTTGCTAAGGTTATGGGAAATACTGGAATGATAATAAGCACCGCACTCTTGATATCTGCACTATCTGGCAATGTTTACCCTCTTTTTGCACCACTTATTGGGGCAATTGGAACATTCATAACAGGTAGTGATACTAGTTCAAACATCTTGTTGGGAGCCCTACAGAAGGAAACTGCCAAAAATTTAGGATTTGACCCTGTCTGGATTTCCGCTTCAAACACCTCTGGAGCAACCGCTGGAAAAATGATTTCTCCTCAGAGCATAGCAGTTGCCTCATCGGCTGTAGGACTTCAAGGACAAGAGAAACAGATAGTCTCAGCTACACTCCCTATATGCTTAGCATACTCTCTTGCGATGGGAGTGTATGTGCTAATAGTAAGCTTACTACGAATGTAATGCTAAAACTAGATAAAGTGGTAGAACTTAGTTGTGACTTCTACTTCATTAAAGTTTGCTGAAGTTTATTAGAGGAATTGATTTTGAAATGAAATATCTGGTAGCTTTTATGTAAAGAGTAACTATAGTTCCTTGACTTATATTGGGTAATCTCCGTTTTAGGTTGCAAAAGTGTTTTGATTTTGAGTAGAATTTTGCACTTATGAAAATAAAAAACGTTCTCCTAAGTTGTGAATATAGCATATCGCTTGAGTTTTTTCCCCCTAAGGAGGAGAAGGCGTTTGAAGAATTTACGAAAGGGTTTACCTTTTATCAAAGGCTTAATCCGAACTTTGTTTCTGTGACCTATGGTGCGGGGGGAAGTACAAGAGAGAAAACATTTTCTTTGGTTAAGTTCATAAAGGAAAAGTATGATATTCCAGTGATGCCTCATCTGACTTCTTTGACTCACTCACCTGAAGAAATAGAAAACTTACTTCAGGCTTATGCTGAAATAGGCGTGGAGAATATACTTGCATTGAGAGGAGATATTCCTAAAGATGTAGGTGATTTTGATATATCAAAGGCTTACTTTAAGAACGCGTTGGGGTTTGTAAGGTTCATAAAGGAGAGGTTTGGTAGTACTTTCAGCATTGGTGTGAGTGCCTATCCTGAGGGGTATCCTGAATATCGCGATGTTGAGAAAGAGGTTGAATATCTTAAACGGAAATTTGATGAAGGGGGTGATTTTGCCATAACTCAGATGTTTTTTGACAATTCATATTTTTACAAATTTGTCAATATATGTAGGAAAAAGGGCATAACCAATGAGGTAATACCTGGGATAATGCCTATAACGAACTTCAAGCAAATATTTTCGTTTGCCACAAGCGTTGGAGCGAGAATTCCTGACGATTTAACCAACAAGTTTAATAGTGTTCTGTCTTCTCCTGAGGATATGGAAAAGCTAGGGATAGAGGTTGCTGTATCGCAGATAATGGATCTATTTGATAACGGGTTTAAGAAAATACACCTATTCACTCTTAATAGAAGATCAGTGATTGAGGATATAGTTAGGGTTGTAAGAGCTAGAGTAATGTTACAGTCTTAATCCAATACTTCCGGAAAGTATCCAACTAGTTGTTCTTTCAATATCAATGGGTGGGGAGAAGTTTTGGTAGTAGCCTAGGTTGAAGATTAGAGCTTCTAGTACTTTTACCCATAGTCCTCCGCCGGTTATCAATGCGTTTACGTATTTTGACTTATCAGAGATTGGCAAGTAGTAGATTGTTTCTGAAAAGAGTTTAATGGTGATATGTTTTGAATAGTAGCAGAATACTTCAAATGTGCTACCTATTATAAGGTTATCATTCTCTATATTGAATGCAAGTGGAGGTTCTATCTTTGAGGAGATGGAGATGAAGGAAAGGTATAAAGACAGTGCGAAGATATTTCCTACTAGTGTTAGTGCGTTACCGATCTCTATGTCTGTGTATCCTGAAGACAGGGGAAAGTATAGCCCTTTCTGTAGCCCTATGTTTCGGTAGCTATCCTCTTTCTTTACACCAGTAGCCAGTGAAAGTTGCAGTGTTAGAGCGTTTTGAAAGAGAAAGGTGTCAATAAACGAGAATGTTTCGTTAAAGGTTAGAAATTTGGAGAAGAGCCTAACATCACCTATTACTCCGTTATCATTCGCTTCCAGAATCTTCAGGTAAGGAAACTCAAAGCCAAGTTCTACGTAGTTGTTAGGTGAGTATACTCCCTTGAAACTGATCTTGAGTATGTTATAATCCGATAGATCTGGTAGCCATCTGCTAAAGTTTTGTAGCTCTATTGATAGAGTTATTTTCTCTTTTGAACTTATTATAGCGTTCTCATTCTTTAGAAAGGGAGGAACACCATAGGTTCGTATAGTAGAAAGAATTAATGCACAAACTATCACAGGGATCAATCTGAACAGTTTATTCAACATTTGTGAACCAATTTTACTTGAGTAGGTGGAGGTATTTCAAGAAATGGGAAATAGATGGAAGTTTAAATTGGAGTCTAGGCGGAGAAATTTTTTATAATCAATCTCAACTGGAGAATATTATGGATTGGATTAGGCTTTTTGTGATAGTTGTAGTTTTGGCTTTAGGGGTAGTTATCATTAGGCCTACCTACGAGTGGTATTTTGTGGTGCCGAAGGAGGATAAGGAACTTCTTTCTCTACCTATGGAGGAGGTGAGTAAGCTTTCACCAGAGCTTAAGAAAAAGTATAACGAGATTAAGAAGTTAAGAAACAGTACAGTTCTCAATATGGGACTTGACCTTAGAGGTGGAATTTACATAACGCTTGAACCAGATCCGGTGGATATGACTAACTTTCTTCTTGATAGATTTGAGGGAGATATGGAGAAAGTGGTCTCGGAATATGAAAAAGAGCTGGAGTCACAGGTGAGTATATCTCTGGAGATTCTGAGGAACAGGCTTGATCAATTTGGAGTTGCAGATCCGGTTATAAGGAGAGAGAGTGGATATAGAATTTCTGTTGAGCTTCCAGGAATATCAAGTATAGCGCAGGCTAGGGAAGCGATAAGCAAGGCGGGAAAACTTGAGTTTAAGTTTGTTGATGATGAATACATGAACAGTATTGATAGGAAGTATCTTAACAACGAGGGTTTGATTTCAGATCTCACTTTGTTTCTGAAAGACAATGTTGTTCCATCTGATGATGAAATTTATGGCTACTATGAGACTGACGAATTTGGGGTTCCTGTTCTGAAAGGCTTCATTATACTTAAGAAGGAAGTTGTCCTTGACGGGAGCTATATAAGCGATGCTAGGGTAGGGCAGGATCAATTTGGAAGGCCAGTTGTTGATTTCTCTCTGACACTAGAGGGGGCGGATATATTTGCTGAGATAACAAGGAACAATGTAGGTAGAAGGCTTGCAATAGTGCTTGATGGTAGGGTGAGGAGTGCTCCAGTTATTCAGACTGAGATACTTGGTGGGAGGGGGCAAATAACAGGAGTATTTACGCTTGAGGAAGTTAATAGCCTTGTTTCTGTTTTGAAATCTGGTGCTCTAAGTGTAAAGCTTAAGGAGATTGAAATTAGAGCCATAGGGCCTTCTTTAGGTGCTGATAGTATAAGTCTAGGCACAAGAGCAGCACTTATAGGTATCCTTCTAGTCTTTGCTTTTGCTATATTCTACTACAAGACCTTTGGGTTTATCACAACGATTTCTCTCATCCTTAACCTCTTTTTGACTTTAGCGGGGCTTGCATTGTTTAGAGCGACTTTAACTCTGCCAGGTATCGCAGGGCTAGCTCTGACCATTGGAATGGCTATTGACGCTAATGTCCTGCAGTTTGAGAGGATAAAGGAGGAGATAAGAAATGGTAAAGATCTAGTGACTGCTATGAAAGTGGGGTTTGATAAAGCTTTTGTTACTATCATAGATACACACGTTACAGTGATAATATCATCGTTTATACTCTCAACCTACGGTTATGGACCAATTAAAGGTTTTGGCACTACCTTACTTGTGGGTATAATTGTGTCTTTGTTTACGTCAATATTTGTGGTGAGATTTTTGGCTGACTTTGTTGTGCAAAAACTGAGGCTAAGGTTTTTACCAGCATTGGTGTAGTTGGAGGCTCGTATGTTTAACTTTCTTGAACCATTGAGGAATATAGACTTTGTTAAGCGTAGGTTTTACTTCATAGGACTATCATCAGTTGTAGTGCTAATAGGTATTGTGCTTTTCTTTGTAAAAGGTGGTTTTAGGCAAAGCATTGATTTTGCCGGTGGAACAAGGCTTGAAGTGAAGATCAACGACAATATAGGAATAGAAGATGTAAGAAGGGTTATTGTTTCTACAGGGGTTACAAAGAATGTTACCTATGTTGGTGACCCTAAGGACAATATATTCCTTATCAGTATAGGGGTGGATGAGGAATATGTTCATAAAGTTGAAACTGTGAAGAAGGCTCTGCAAGACAACTTTAGAGAAGTGATAATTAGAAGTGAAAATACTGTTGGGCCTAGGTTGAGTCAAGAGTTTTTCAGAAATGCAATGATACTCTCCTTGGTTGTTGGAGCCTTAATACTTATATATATTGGTATTAGGTTTGATTTCATATTCGGTTTGGGTGCAATTGTAGCATTGATACATGATCTTCTTATCGCTTTCACCGTGATCCTGCTGTTTGACATAGAAATGGATATATCAATAATTGCTGCAATACTGACAATACTTGGATATTCAGTAACTGACACTGTAGTTGTGTATGACAGAATAAGAGAAAACTTTGAAGCTGTAAAATCGTCTGAGGTTGAATACGTAGTTAACAAAAGCATAAGGCAAGTTATAGTTAGGTCAGTTCTAACATCCTTCACGACATTACTTGTGGTTCTAGCATTTATAGCTTGGGGACCTGAAACTCTCAAGGGATTTGCTATAGTGCTTCTTACTGGCATAATAAGTGGAACTTACTCTTCATTGTTTATCGCTTCTCCTATTGTAATAGAACTTGAAAAACAAAAACTGATTAAGCAAGAACAGTCTATTTGATGTTGCACTGAGGTTTCTTAAATTAAGGAAGGTATAATGTTTATAAGAAAGTTAGGTTTACCACCAGAGGATAAACTTCCAAGACATCTTCAACGAAGATGGGGAGTTTGTAATTGAGTCTTTTTATGATCTCGTCAATACGGATTAGATCTTCTGGAGTATCTAGGGTTACTCTAAGATCCTGAAAATCAGGTAAGGCTTTTGGTTCTAAAACTTTAAACGTGTCTTTGTTTTTGTATATATAGGGAGTGACATGTTCTCTATCGTAAGTTTCAAGTGTAAGCTCTGATACTCTATAAAGTGTGTCAGCTTTTATAACTTCTACGCCTGTTCCTAGAGGGATTCCCAGAAAATGTGTAAGATCTGCTTTATGTTGTAGGTGCAGGGATACGGCTTTGTCAATATACTCAGGACATGTTAGCGGATTGTCTGCAGTAATTCTCACAACAGTATCGGTATTATCAAAGGCATCAAGACATTTTACAAACCTAGAAAGCACATCTTCGTCTGGACCTGAGATAACTGAAACGTTGGCAAAATTTTCAGATACAAACGAAAAGATAGAATTGAACGAAATATAGTTTGTAGCTACTACTACCTTGTCAACTGACTTGGAAAAGAGAACCTGCTTTATGACTCTTTCTAGCACTACTGAGCCGTCTGAAAACCTAGCAAATACTTTAACTGGAAATCTGTCAGAATTTATTCTTGCTTGTATAATACCTAGAACCATACATTTCCTTTGCAACTTACTTTACTTCTACTATTTGTTTCATAGAAACTAGGTGTCCTTTCTCAGTTTTTAGAAAAACTTCTCCATTTTCATTGAGTCTGACTCCTGTAACTTTATCGCTGTGGGCTATGCCAGTATCACTGTCTATCCATTCAATTAGTTTTGAGATCATAGACAGAGAGCTGTTTATAGCATTTTGGGAAACTAATGAAAGTATGTTATTGTTAAGATTACCGAGTTGTTTTAAGGCGGTAAGTTGAGCTACTTGGGATATGAATGTTTTATCGTCAACTGGATTAGTTGGATCTTGGGTTCTTAGTTGGGTGGTAAGGATTTTCAGGAAATCTTCTTCGCCGAGAGTGTTCTTACTAGCTTGATGGTTGATTTTTAGTTCTTCGTTTAGTTTTCTTATCTCTTCTTTGGTTACCTTATCAATCTCTATCTTTTTTGAAACGATGTCAAAACTGTAGTTGTTATTGATTATCATATCCTACCTCCGTTGGTGCTATTATTAGTTTCGTTAAATATCTTCTTTCTTTTAGTTTTTTGCATTGCAAGGAGAGTTCGGTTATTACTCTATCCTGCTAGCTTGAAAGTTGTGGAGTGAATCCGAAAATATTCTTGGAGGTATTTATGAGTGAAGTTTTCCGCAGTTATGATGTTGTCATTAGAGTAACAAATGAAAAACATATTGCTTTTCCGGGTGAGCATAGGGTGAAAAATGTGGAACAGAGTTTTGGTGAACTTTTGTTGAGGGCTATTGATGATGTAAACAGGAAGGAGCTAGAAGCGAAGAGTCTTCAGGAGATGGCGGTGGTGTCTCCTGAGGAAGTAAATGTTCACGAGGTTATTATAGCAGAAGAGGAAGCTAGGCTATCATTGTTGTTTGTCAAAACCGTAATAGAGAAAGGAATAACTGCTTGGAGAGACTTGCTGAATTTAAGGTAATTACATAATTATGGTAGATTTGGATGTTAAGCTTGAATATTTTGAACTTGCATACTCTCTTGCGAATAAGGTTAAAGGTGTTGTTTCTCCAAATCCGGCGGTAGGAGCTGTGATAATAAAGGGTGGTAAGGTAGTATCTGTAGGAGCAACTCAGCCAAATTATGGTAAGCATGCGGAAATTGTAGCAATTGAGAACTCAAAGGTGCCTCTTAGGGGAAGCACCATGATCGTCACACTTGAACCTCACCAATATTCTGGTCATAATCCTCCTTGTACGGAAGAGATAATAAAAGCTGGTATAAAAAAAGTTTACGTCGGAACCGTTGATAAAAACCCAAAAGTCAATGGTAGGGGGATATCTAGGTTAAGGTCTGCAGGAATTGAGGTAAAGGTTGGTTTTTTTGAAGAAGATCTTTTAGAGCTGAATGAGGATTTTTTCAAGTTTGTTGCAACTGGCAAACCGTTTGTAACTGTTAAATACGCTATAAGTATTGATGGAAAGCTTGCAACTATAACGGGTGATTCAAAGTGGATTTCATCACAGTTAAGTAGAGAGTATGTACATTCTGAGATAAGGAGGAAGGCAGATGCAATATTGGTCGGTGTTAATACAATAATACAGGATAATCCTTACCTGACCATAAGATATAAGAAGAAGGAATACCTTTACAAACAACCTCTTAGATGTGTGGTTGATCCGTTTGGTAGGACTCCAATTGATTCGGTTGTTGTGAACGATGAACTGCCAACGCTGTTTTTTGTTTCAGAGAAAGTGAATAAAGATTTTTTAAGTTACATATCAAAAAAGGAGAACAAGAAGTATGAGTATATAAGCCTTATTGGGGACAAATTTCTAGATCTTAGGGAAGTGGTTGATAAACTTGGTGAGAGGAAGGTTATCAATCTACTTGTTGAGGGCGGAGGGGAGATAATCGGTAGTTTCTTTGAGGGTAATCTAGTGGATAAGGTTTTTGTGTTCGTTTCTCCTAAGTTTTTAGGAGGAAGATCTGCTAGGACTGTAGGGGGTAAGGGGGTATCCAAGGTTGAGGATGCAATAAGACTTTACGATATTACAGCTTTGAGGTTTGAGGACGATATTTTAATAAAGGGGTATGTAGAGAAACCTTACTGAGAAGGAGGATAGTTGTTGAAATGACTTTGCAAAAAGATATTGAAAAAATACTCTCACTTTACAAGGACGGAGAGGTTCTGAAGGCCTCTCAGATGGGAAAAAGATTCTACAAGGAATTGCCAAGAAAAGTTCGGAAGGTTGTAGAAGTGGCAAATTTTTTCGCAGGAGTGATATTTTCCGGGGAAATAGAAAACGTTATTGATTATACCTCTCACCTTGATGTGGTGCTATCAAAAGTTTTCTTTTTGGAAGGAAACTTTGAGAAATATAGAAGTACTGTTTATAAGGTGCTCCAGAATGCTCAAGATCCATTGGCAAAGCTCTACTGTCTGAAGGAGATCAAAATGTTTGATGGGAAAGGTTTTGCAGATCTTTACCAATCTTACTCAAATACCGAGGTAGTATCAAAGAGAACGGAATACTTGAAGAGGTTCCTGGAAAATGATTTTAGAAAAGCAGTTATGGACATTTCCGATTTTCTAGCACAAAAGCTTCATCCAGAGGTATTGCTAGATCTTGCTGATATTTGGTATTATACAGAGCAGTATAAGGAATTGTCAGAGTTGTGCCTTTCTATTTATAGGGAAGGTAAGATTAGTGATTATTTTTTGTATTTATATTCCTACTCCTTATTTTCTTCAGGTAAAATACCAGATGCAATTGCTGTTCTTGAAAAGCTTGCAAAGAAGTATTCAAAGAATATTAATATTGTATATAATCTTGCTGTGTGCTACTTTAGAAATGGTGATCTGACGAAAGCTGTGGAGCTTATAGATCTGTGTGGAAATATGCCATACTATCCTGAAATTTCTTTTACCAAGGGGGTTATTTTGTACAGACTGGGTAGATACGAGGATAGCAAGAAGGAGTTTTCAAAAGTTGAGAACTGTGAGGAGTTTAAGTTTGCGAGTAAATACAATATGAGTTTATGTGATTATAGGATTGGTAATTATGAAGAGGCTATAAAGAGATTAATTAGTCTTAGAAATGAGAGTTTTGTTGATAGGAAGAATTTTGAAGCTATAGACAGGACAGTATGGTTTATAAAGAAGGCGAGTAGGAAAATACCCTATGTTTTGATTTTCCTTTTTTCTCTAATCTTGCCATCTACTGTTGGGCTAGTAATATACTTGATTCTAACATATCTGGGGATACGGTAGGAGGGAAGGATGGAGAAAACAAAGGTTATGCTAAACTCGGTGCTACATGAGAGGACCAAGATAGATAGAACTACGCTTATAAGATACTATGTCAACGAATACAAATCTTCAAATCCTATATTTCTTTTCCAGTTTTTCAAATTGGTGTTTAGATACATCTACGAAAACACCGATCTAGAGATGCTTGATCTGTTGGTTGACAACTTTTACGACGAGGTGTGTATATATGGACACTTTGCTACGAATGAGTTTAACAAGCTTTTGGCGAATCTTATATCTCTTAACAAAGTATCCGAGGTGATAAAAATTTCTCCATTTATTCAGGAACTAGGAAACAAGAAAACTTTGAAGCTTGCTAAGAAGTTTCTCTATTCACTTGAGAAGGCGAAGTATATTGATTCTAGGGAAGTATTTGCTGTGAAAAAGTCGGTTTACTATCTTGACAATAAACTGAAACTTGGTAAAAAGAAAGCGAAAGTTGAAATTTTGGATCAGGGTATATTTGTTAAGTGGAAGAAGTTTGAATGTTTAAGGTAGTATATGGATGATTTGAAGAAGGTATTGGAGAAATTTGATGTTCTGAAAGCTCCGTATTTTTGTGACTATAGTAAGCTTAAAGAGTGTTTCAGGAGGGAGATAAAGATACATCATCCTGATGCCTCCTCGGG
>JBCNVF010000016.1 GCA_039630355.1 Brevinematia bacterium | reverse complement strand
AACATTTAGCTGTAACATCCTTTCTAAGAGCTGAAATATCCTCTCTTGCAATAACTCTACTCCCAATAGCTGCCTGAATTGCAATAGGAAACAAATGTTTTGGAATCAGTTTTTGTAATTTCTTAACAAGCTCTCTACCCTTGTAAGGGGCAAGGTCTCTGTGAACAAGAAAAGATAAAGCATCTACTTGCTTACCATTAACAAGAACATCTAGTTTAACGATATCCGACTTCCTGTAACCTATAAATTCATAGTCCATTGAAGCATATCCCGAGGTCACACTCTTAAGCTTGTCAAAAAAACCATAAATTATTTCAGAAAGAGGCACCTCATACTTTAGCTCAAGTCTCTTTGAGTCAATGTAGCGCATTTCCTTTTGTTCTGCTCTCTTATCCCTCATTATTTCCATGATACTTCCTATGTATCCATCCGGCGCTATTATAGTGAGAGAAACAAAAGGCTCCTCTATGGAGTCAATTTTCGTTATTTCCGGAAGCTCCATCGGATTTTCAATATAAACGCTTGTCCCACTCTTGAGATTAACCTTATACTTTACCGTCGGAACAGTGCTTATAACTGATATACCAAACTCAGTATCAAGTCTCTCCATAACTATTTGCATATGCAACAACCCAAGAAAACCACACTTGAACCCCATACCCATAGATGCCGAATTTACAGGTTCAAAAGTTATTGAAGAATCTGTAAGCTTAAGTTTATACATAACCTCCTTAAGATCATTGAAATCCTCATTTTCAGTAGGAAATATACAAGCATACACCATCGGTTTCGGTTCTCTATACCCTGGTAAAGCAACACTTGTAGGATTACTTGAATGCGTTATAGTATCACCAACAGTAAAGTCGGAGATAGATTTGATGTTTCCTATCAGATAGCCAACTTCACCGGCAGAAAGGTAATCCTTCTTTATAAGTTTAAGAGCTATAACTCCCACCTCCTCCACCCTATACCTTTTCTGCCCCCCCATAAAAAGTATCTCGTCACCAGGCTTAACAACACCATCAAACACTCTAATCTTAGCAACTACCCCCTTGTAGTTATCGTAGAAAGAGTCAAAAACCAACGCCTTAAGAGGAGCATCAAAATTCCCCCTCGGATGAGGAACCTTCTTCACAATTGCCTCCATCAATTCCTCAATACCTATCCCTTCTTTAGCACTTATCAAAACAGCATCTTCTGCAGAAATACCAAGTTCCTTCTCTATCTCCTCCTTGGTTGCAGCAACATCAGCAATCGGCAAATCTATTTTGTTAATAACAGGCAATATCTCCAAACCCTCCTCAAAGGCAAGAAGAAAATTCGTAAGCGTCTGCGCCTGAACTCCTTGTGTTGCATCTACTAGAAGTAAAACACCCTCACATGCTCTAAGTGAACGCCTAACTTCAAAACTAAAGTCTATATGCCCAGGAGTATCTATAAGGTTAAAAATATAAGTGTTACCATCTTTTGACTTATATTCAAAGGTAGCAGACTGTGCCTTCACCGTAATCCCATGCTCCCTCTCCACAGGCATAAAATCAAGAACTGGTATCTCGTCATCACTTTTCTCCTTAATCCCCCCTACCTCCAAAAGCCTGTCCGCTAAAGTTGATTTACCATGGTCTATGTGTGCTATTATAGAGAAATTCCTGATCTTGGTGATATCAACCATTTATAATATTTTATATGTCACTAGGACAAATCTCACAACTTACCAACTCAACAAGATCCAAAACTCACAATCAAGTGTGTTTTCTTCATTTTAGCTACTTTCGCTCTCTCGCCCAAGAAACAGACACTTTCTCAATAAGCCCTAAGAGGCTTGAAACGATTTTTGTAGCAATAAAACTACAAAAGTTTAGAGATAGTAGAAATGACCAACAATCCATGGGTTTCCTTAGAGAAAGAAGCCGTGAGAGAAATAAAAAAACCGCACTTGATTGTGAATTTTTAGACTCTATTGAAACTGACTCCATTTCTTGAGAAATTCTACAGATACCGATTAAAATTCACAAACTATGAAGAAAAAGAGGTTCTTTTTAGCAATCCTATTTCTACTTTTAAGTAAATCTGCTCTTTTTGCAAGCACCAGCAAAGGTGTAGTTTTGCCTAGAAATATAATTATAATGATAGGAGACGGAATGGGAGTTGGAGCTATATCTGCATACTGTTTAGCTAACACAAACTCAAACTTTTTCAGATTCAAAAACATTGCTCTAATGTCTACATATGCTGATGGCTCTCT
Source organism: Brevinematia bacterium (assembly GCA_039630355.1). Classification (NCBI taxonomy): domain Bacteria; kingdom Pseudomonadati; phylum Spirochaetota; class Brevinematia; species Brevinematia bacterium. The sequence goes on along the minus strand of JBCNVF010000016.1, from coordinate 2,834 downwards.
CGTTACTGACTCTGCTGCAGGTGGAACTGCTCTTGCAACAGGGTTTAAAACCAAAAACGGGTATGTATCAACTCTACCAGATGGAACCCACCTTGAGACTATTATGGAGGTTGCAAAAAAGAAAGGCAAATCTACTGGTATAGTCGTAACTTGCTCCGTAACCCACGCAACTCCTGCTACATTCTATGCCCATGTAAGCTCTAGAGGAAACGAAGCTGAAATTGCTACTTTTGCAACAAATCAAACAATTGACGTGTTTATAGGTGGAGGACTATCGTTTTTCACACCAACTCCATCACAACAAACCTTAACAACCCAATACACTGAAGCAAACCCAGGTCAGCAAACTATAAATTTACTTGAGATTATGAGTAATCTTGGGTATAAGATAATCACAAATTACGAAGAATTCGCCCTCTACACTCCAACCAAAACTGAAAAACTTCTAGCACTACTTGAGAGTATGCATTTACCACCAGCACTAAACACCAACAGAAAAACTTCATTGCCCGAGATGACAAAAAAATCCCTAGATATACTCTCAAAAAGTAAGAACGGATTCGTCCTAATGATAGAAGGTTCGCAGATAGACTGGGAGGCACATGGAAACAATGCCAAAGGATTGATAGCAGAAATGAGCGACTTTGACAAAACCATAGGAGTAGTTCTAGACTTCGCTCAGAAAAGTGGTGACACTCTAGTCATAGTAACATCAGATCACGAAACTGGTGGCGTTGGAATCATCGGCGGTGTTGTAGGCAAGTCAACAACTATAAGGTTTCTATCCAAAGATCATACAGGAGTATTAGTCCCCACATTCTCCTATGGCCCCGGAAGTGAAAACTTTCTAGGAATAATAGATAATACCTTCATCGGGAAAAAACTGATAGAAATCCTCTCAGGCTCTAGTCCAAATCAAACTAAAAACTAAAACTTAAACGGAACTCCATCAAGCCTTCTCAGAAACTCTTTTGCTAACCTTTTCCAATAGCAATTCCAAAGTTATATGCCTTATTAGCTTTTGTATTGAAACCTTTTCTCTTCCTTAGGTTTTAATTTTGATAAATTGTCAGATTACTAGACTTTTTAGATACCTGCCAAGGTGTTTTACAATGCTTCTACCCTCATGTAAGCATTTAAGAAAAGTATTTATCCAGTCCCGGTAGGGACTGCGAGAGAAAATAATAGAATACTACTTAACCATAAACCTTGTACCTCACTAATCTCCGTAGCAAAACTTTAAATTTATGTAAGATTACATATAAAATTGAGTTAGAATAACACTTATGAAAATAAGCATAGATGAGGCACTAACCCTTAGAGAGAAATATGGTAACGACCTTTTGCTAATATATGCAAAAGATATGTATTTCGTTGACAGAATAACAAAGTCTGAGATTAAGTTCTTCCAAGGAATGAGTTTTGATCTTGAGCACTACGAGTTACTCTCTAGAAACAACATAGTTGAGATAGAAGTTGTTTTCTCAGATCTTCTGTTTGCAAAACTAACCAGCAATTTTCCTGAAAAATACCGCTTTCCACTCTATGTAAAAAAATTCTTGGACTTTGATAGATACATCTCCGCGATAGATGACGCCAATAGGCTAAGCAAGAGAAAAAGGTATGCCATATCTGCAACAGAGATAGTTTCCAAAAACCAGGTAGTGCTTAGATACAAGGAGGAGATAACTTTTGAAAAGTGGAATAAGCTGAAAACATTTATAGACAAAAAGAGTGAAATACCATTTTACTCCTCTGAAAGAGGAATAATCCTCGTAACTCTAACAAATGCAACAGATAGCAACTACTTGCAAAAATTCTTTTTCCACTCAGAGGCTGTGGCTTTGTTTGTAGAAAGAATAAACAAAATGAACTTCACTATAGCTCCAGACTTCTATCCAGAAACTGATGTGTTTACAGCAACAAAAGAGGATGAGTTGATGGAAAAATACATTAAAACTAATGCTAGATTGGTAGTAATAGTGGACAAGATGATAGATGAGCGGTATAAAAATCTCCTAATTAAACTCAAAACTTACGATAGATTTGTCAGGTTTTCAGCTATAACCGACCTTTCACCAATCAATGAAAGAGAAATACTCAAAGCAATTAGTAAAGCCTATTTATCAGAACCTTTTCTTGAATCCAAATAGTCTATCTTTTTCCTCTTAGCTCCTTCAGTTTTGCTTCCTGTCCAACCTTACCCCTTAGGTAATACAACTTAGCCCTTCTCACTTTAAATCTTCTCACAACCTCCACTTTAGCAATCAAAGGAGAATAGTATGGGAATATTTTCTCAACTCCAACACCGTAAGACACCTTCCTAACAGTAAATGTCTTTGAAATACCTTGTCCACTTATTGAGATAACAATACCCTCAAAGACCTGAGTTCTATCTTTACCATCCGCTTCCTTTATTATCTGGTGAACCCTGACCAAATCTCCAACTCTAAACTCATCATACTCCTTCTTGGGAGTATACTTCTTATTAATATATTCTACAACCTCAGACATATTTACCTCCACAATTTATCACTACTTTGCTACCGTAACCTTCTCAATCAACTGCCTGAAAGCTTCTCTATTCTCAATAGCCATATTTGAGAGAGCTTTTCTGTTTATACGTATGTTGTTCTTCCTCAGCAACCCCATAAACTTACTATAACTAAGGCCATACTCCCTAACAGCATTGTTTATTCTGATTATCCAAAGCTTTCTAAATTCCCTTTTCTTCAGTCTTCTGTGTTCCCACGCATAGCGTAAAGCATGCATTAGTGATTCCTTCGCAGTTCTATACCTTCTGTTTCTCGCCCCCCTATGTCCTTTAACAGCTT